>JAGVAB010000044.1 GCA_020060485.1 Anaerolineales bacterium | reverse complement strand
GTCCGGCGATGATCACCACACCCGGCCCGCCGATTTGCACCCCGTCCAGAGGGAAAGTCGAATCTTCTGGGATGAACTCTCTGGAGCAAAGTTTGTAGGGACGGGAGATGGGCACCACCCGGTCGACACCCGCCATGCGCAGGAATTGGCCGTTGGCGGTAACGAAGGGATTATTGCCCACCACGCCGATCACGGTGCGTTCTTCGCCATAGCTGACGTGCGGGTCAAATCCCAGGGATTTTATTTTGGCCACCACATGGTCAATTTGCTGCTGTTGTGCATCGGTATTCATAATGATCATCATAATTCATCTCTCCTAATAACGAATATGCGGAATGAAAAGAGCGAGGCCATCGGCCTCGCTCTTGGGTATCCATTCAGAAATCTGGTTTTACTGAACCACCTTAAGCACCGCCAACGGCGTCCTGGGAATTGGACCCGTAAAAATAAAAATACACAAAAAAGCGGCGGGATGTGGAAGTCATGATCAGAATTTTTCCTTTGTAAGATATTGTCCCTATGATAGCGACAATCTGTGAACCTGTCAATAGGCAAAGCGAATCTTAACCCGATGTTTACATAAAAGGTTGGTCAGAGGACTGAATAGCATGATTTTCAGGCGAGTGGGGCGGTACATCAAATTCGACACCTCTTTCACAGGAAAGCCCAGAGGCAACAGCGTTGACTGCGCATAGGTAAGTCGTTTTTGTTATAATCATTGTATCGGATTGAAATACGTTTTCTGGAAGAAAAAGGTATGCTATGGACAAGAAAAAACGCGGTGGTCTGGTTGGCGGTATTCTTTTCATTCTGTTTGGGGTTTTCTTTTTGATCTGGCAGCTTCGTCCCGAACTCCTGGAGAACATTTTTGGTAACTGGTTTGACTGGCCGGTGATTATCATAGGGGTTGGCTTCATTTTCCTGGCGGCGGCGGTGTTGGGGCAGGTGGGCGGTTTGGCGATTCCTGGATGCATCGTAGGTGGTATCGGGATGATCCTGGCCTGGCAGAATGCTACCGGCAACTGGGGGAGTTGGGCATATATTTGGGCCTTGATCCCGGGTTTTGTTGGCCTGGGGTTGGTTTTCAGCAGTGTGTTGGGCGAAAATGATCCTGACGCACGGCGGGTGGGGGCAATTATGTTGCTGATCAGCGTGGCTGTAACGGCATTCTTCCTCAGTTTGTTCACATATAACGTGGCATTCGGTTTTGTCTGGCCGGTGATCCTGATCATTGCAGGCGCCTTTTTGCTGGTGAAGGCTCTGTTCAGGAAGGATTGATATTTTTCAATCTGCGCGCGACAAAAGTCACAGACAACCCGCTGCCTGTCTGGTATCCTATGGTTAGTTGCAGATATTCAATTTTTCTTCCGGTCATTTATTCAGTTTTTCTGGAAGATGGATGATAGACAGGAAAAGAGGTAGAAGAATGAAGATTGTCAATGCGTTGCAAGTCCCGGAATCTGAAGATGTTCGAAAAGTCCATAATATCAGTGCCTACCCGCTGCATGCCAATGACCATGTCATGGCGACCATGATCGTTTTGCAGCCAGGCGAAGCAATGCGTCTGCATGCCACCCCGGTGGATGTATTCTTTTATGCGCTTGAAGGTACTGGTGTGGTCGAGATTGGCGGTGAGCGCCAGACCATTGTGGCGGATATGCTTGTGGACAGCCCAGCCCGTATTCCGCACCGGTTGATGAACGAGAGCAATGCTCCGTTCCGGTTTCTGGTGGTCAAGACACCGCGCCCTACCGAAAAGTCAAAAATGTTGTAATGAAGTTTGCCTGCTAAGCTTAAAAAAGCCTGGTCAAAAACCGGGCTTTTTGTTTTCTGTGATGGTACTTGCGGTTCACAGACTGCCTGTGGATATATCTGGATTGAGGATTTTCCTGACCAGCTGCTGGAATTCGATTTGATCCAGGTCAACAATGGCTGCCCCGCCGCCGGTGAGGTCGAACATCCACAGGCTGAGCGGATCGCGCAGGAAAAAGAAGACTTCATGGGTGACTTCACCACTGGCAGAAATGGCGCTAACCCGCAGACCGGCTTTGCTGGTTTCATGCAAAAAGCCCTGACGCAGCGCTTCTCCTTCTTCAGAGAACAGGTATAAATGATTGAGGGGTTGGTTGTCCTCATCTTCCACACAGATTAACAAGCCTGCCTGGGTGAGTTCCTGTAATGCACTTGAAAGGCGTTCAGGCTCGGCCAGCTCCTGCAGATCGGCCGGCACGAGCTTTTGCAGAAAAAGCAACGGCCAGCGGAAATCTTCCTGGTCTGCTTCCTGAAAACGGGGCTGGAGTTCGCCAAGGGTGAAAGAAGCAGCGGCATTGGTATGCTCCAGTTTGGCAAGAAGTTCGGCCAGCAGGCAGTGATCCAGGGCCGCCACAGCCGTCAGGGCGGCTTCGCTGGACAGACCAAGGCGAAAGTTGTTGGTTTTTAATCCGGGGTACACGGCCAGGAAACGGGTCAAACCCAGAGACAGTTCCGATGTGGTGCGTCTCCGCAGCCAGACGCCTTCAGGGTTCCAGGAAATGATCGTCCATTTGTCCGGCGAGTATGAATTGCATGCTGCCGCGCTGCGGGTGATGCTTTGATCTGCCACGGTTTCATGCCACAGAATCGTATATTCCGGCAGGCAGAAAGCTTTGATCGCATCCATGAATTCCATTTGCTGGAGTTCGGGCAGGGTATCAAATTCGCGCAAATCCACAGCACTTTCAGTCTTTTGCATGAATTGAGAAATGGGCGACAGGAGATTGGGGATGACCTTGACGCGGGCGCGCAAGGCATTCAATTCGGCGGGCGAGAGCAGGAGGGTGTCATTTTCCGGCAGGTATTTCATCTAGATTTGCCTCCAATCTTATTTACCGGGGATGGATTTGATGATGTTGAGTATTTGCATGCCGGCACGCTGTGAGAAGCCGGGGGGAATATTTCCACTAGCTTGCTGAGGGTGATTGATGATATTGCGTGCTGTTTTGATCATGTCACTCGGAACAGCCGGCGGTTTTGGCCCGCTTTGTCCCGGGCTGCCTGCCATAATGCGCTGGGCCTTGTCTGTGCGCAGAATAGCCTTGGCCAGTTTGTTGGGGTCGGTTGTGGTGGCAGCGGCATTTTGCTGCTGGATGAGGATGCCTTTGGCGTCCTGGGTAGTGATCCTGGGTTGGTGGCTGGCGATGATCTTGGCTGCGTCCGCCCCCTGTGCGCCGCTGCGCTGTATTTTGCCCAGGGCTTCCCGATCGACCAGGTATTGTCCGCTGGCATTGGAGGAAACAATCTTGCCGTTGGGATTTTGCCGAAAGACCAGGGCATCTCCCTGGTTTGCCATGCGTGTATTATTGAAACCGGCTGGGTAACTGTCACCCATGCGCGCATCTCCGGTAAGTCCACTGTAATTCTTGTAATCAATATCATCCACTGTCAAGCCAATTTTATTCAATTGCTGGTTCACCTGATTCTGGTGCAGGGTGGTGAACTCTGACTGCAATTGTTGGTGAGCCATCTCGCGTGCCTGTGCCGGAGAGAGATTTTGATTGGATGCCATCAGTTCCCGGGCTTTTTGGTTCAGACCGGATTCTTCGAAGCTGGCAAGAATGGTGCGGTCATTATCCGAATTAACGCTGCGCGGGGTTAAGGATCGCGAGCTGGATGAACCGCTATCGCCAATCAGCGTTTCGGTAACCTTGACGCCCGTCTTTTTCTCAAAAGTGCGCATGGCTTCGGGCGTGGCATCCCTGAGTGCAGTGTTGGCGTCACTGGTGATGGTCGCATTCAAGGCCTTGGCTTCGGCAGGCGAGATCAAACCCAGTTTTTCGGCATCGCGCAGGGTCTTCTGGCCTCCGTTCTGGTAAAGGGGGCGTACATGCTCCGGCAGGATCTCGGAGGGCTTGCCGCTGCCCACAGCCTGTTTAATGGACTGCTGTAAATTTTTCAGCGCCGGGTTCAGCACATCGTCTGCGGCTGGTTTCAAGGCATCCACCAGCGTGCTTGTGCCTTTGCGGATCATCGAGCCCGCCCACATCACCGGCGTTGAGCCGGCTGCGGATTTTAGACCCCAACCACCCAGGGCTATGGCACCCTTGCCGATGGTCATGATCCCTTTGGCCGCTCCAACTTCCACGCCCATCCAGGCCGCGCTGGTCAATGCTGCCTGACCGAAAGATTGGCCGGCCTGCATGCCATCATGCGTGCGATAGCCAAGGTCGGCTGAGTTCAGTACCAGTTCTGATACGCCGCCAGTCATGCCGGCCGTGAGCAGGCGGCCTCCCAATGCCAGGAAAGAAACATTTCCGTTGTGGTCAACGCCGGTAACGACAGTGCGGGTGGTCAACTGCGAAGCAGACCAGAGCGTTTGGACAGTGCTCTGCGCCAGGATTTGGGCATGGAGCGAATCTGCCTGAGCCTGTGCTTCCAGTTTTCCGACTTGGGTGCGCAGATTCATGGCATGCTGCTTGCGGTCCTTGTCCTGCTGCACTTGAGCGGCCGCATTTTTGCTCATTTGCACCCGGTCAAGTTCGGACTGGCGGGAATGTTCTTGTCTTTGTTTGAGCTGATCGGGTGTTAAAAAGCCATGTCCATCAAAGATATATCCCTCCCTTAATTTTTGATGTTCATATTCAGCTTGTTGACGCGAGACCAGGCTGCCATCCAACGGTGATTTGACCTTTTCTTCAACTTGTCGAAACATACGCAAATCAGGGTCGTATTGATAGCCGCGTTGCAACAGTTCCTCGTGGATCGCGGCAACTTCTGGTGTCACTGCATCCAGGCCGGGGATTCCAGAGTTCACCAGTCCATTGGGTACGTTTTTGCTGCGGCGTAAAAGTTCAAGCAGCAGCGAGAGGCCGGTGATGGTCAAGGGAGGCAGCACCGCAGCCGGGATTAATCCGCCCAGAGAAGAGGATGTGCCTGTAAAAGGTGCCGCCAGGCTGCTATCGGCAGAGATCATGCCGTATGAATCTGCAATCTGATAAAGTTGGTTGGCAAACTCTTGGTAATATACGCCACCGTAATCAGGCCAGCCACTGGATGGATCGTATTTTTTCGGGCCATTTGCCTGGAATCCCCATACTCCAGAACTCCAGTGGATGCCTGGGCCTGAGGTGCCGCAGTCTGCAAAGAGGGCTTTCTGTCTGTTGAAATCAATATATTCCGGGGAACAACTTGCACGCGTTGCATACTGGTTATGGATTTTTTGCTGCACCATGTCAGGGCTTGGGCAGGTGAAGATCCTGGCGTAATTGTTGCTTTCGACCGGACTGCCGATCGTCCTGGCACTTACCGAGATATAAGTGCAGTATGCATCCTCGGCATCCTGCCAGATACTGACCAGTTCCAGATCCGGGTAACTGGCGATCAGTTTCAGCAATACTTCCTGTGCAAGCTGCAGGTCGCCAGATTCATACGTTGCCTGATCCTGAAGATTGCCGGTTGGAGCGGAGGATGAGCCTGGCTGCAAGTTTGCCGGCGCTTGAGAGCCGGGAGCGCCGATCATCTCGGCCATGACGGTGTACAGCATCTCCGCTACGTCATTGACTGGATAATCGGGATCATTGGCAAAGAAGTCATAGGCTGCTGCAGCCCATGGCCCCATACTCCACATAAACATGTCCACATGGCTTGTAAGGCCTGCACAGCGGATCGTGTAGGCGTTGAAGTTATGAAATGTCAGTTGAGAAACCTGGCATGCATCTTCTACAATTGTCACCATTTCCTCCACCCAAATGTCCCCGCCATTGCTGCCATAGGCGTCCTGCAGATACACGACCTGGGCAGCGTTGGTGGCATCCGGTGCATTGGGCGACGATGCAAAATAGACTGTATAGCCCAGCTCGGATTCATCCTGTTGCCAATCCATCACTTCCACCCCCATGCGTTTAATGAATTCCTGCAGAATATCTTCTGGCTGATAGGTTTGCGCCTGAACGGGGAGAATCGCCCCGCCAAAGGTTCCCGCCATAAGAATGCCCAGGATGACCAGAGCGGTGGCACGCTTCCGGTTGCCAAACAGCCATTTGAAGAAAGAAGGCACCAGGGAGAGAACGGAGCTAATCACGCCAGTGAGCACGCGTGCCACCAGGTCACCCAGCCCCAGTTGCAGGCTGAGCCAGCCGACACCCATGCTGACACCGCTGGCCACAACCAGGCCAACCAGGCGCATGAAGAGCGTTCCCAGACAGCCACCGCAGCTGCGGCGGGAAGGGCGTTTGTAAACTTGGCGCATGTCCCATTGGCATTGGTTGCAATTCTCTTTGCCTTCAAGGACAGGGTTGCCGCAGCGCGGGCAAACATGATAGCCGGGTGGTACCTTTTCTTCGGGTAGAAAACGGGGGATGGATGCGGGTGAATCTGGCTTGGGTTTTACCAATGGATGGCCGCAAAACATGCAAACCAGGGCTTCATCCGGATTCTCGCGGCTGCAATTCGTACAGTTCATACTACCCTCCCAAGGGGGTTGTCATGCGCAGGCTTATAAACGAGAAACTCTTTACAGGGAAAACAATTGGGAAATCCAATCACGATTCTAGCATAAAATTGGCTTGGTGAGTGTTGCTTGATGAAGAAATTTAACCATGATAAAGCTCGATCAAATATCGATTTTGATCGAGCTTTATCATTCCTTTGGAGAATTTTCGCCAATTTCTTACATGGGGAATCTCATGTGAACAATGATTGTACATCCTCTTTGGTGAGTGATTTGAAGAAATTGGTTTCGCTGGAAATCAGGTTCTTGACCAGGGCACGTTTCTTCTCCTGTAATTGCAATATCTTTTCTTCCACTGTGTCTCGGGCTATGATCTTGTAAATGAAGACCGGTTTTTCCTGCCCAATGCGGTGGGCACGGTCGCTTGCTTGCATCTCGACAGCCGGATTCCACCAAGGATCCAGATGGATGACGTAGTCTGCTGCGGTCAAATTCAAGCCTACACCGCCTGCTTTCAGACTGATTAGAAAAAAGGGGATGGAAGGATCATTCTGGAAGGTGTCAACGTGCGATTGGCGCTTGGATGTTTTACCATCCAGATAAACGTATTTAATATTTCTTTCGTCCAATTCACGGCGAACCAGATGCAGGGTTTCAACAAACTGGGAAAAAATCAAGGCTTTGTGATTCTCTGATTGCAGGGTTTCTAGAGTCTCCAGCAACAATTCAAATTTTGGGGCATGCCCCTTGTAATTTTTGTCCATCAGAGCCGGGTGAATGGCAATTTGGCGCAGGCGAAGCAACCCTTCCAGTATCTTGAACCGTGCATCATTCATGCCTTCATTTTCGATCAGACCGAGCAACTCGGCGCGATACCGCTCACGCGTCTGGGCATACAGCTTTTTCTGGGCAGGATCCATATCTGTATAGAGAATGCGTTCGGTACGCGGCGGTAGCTCGGGGGCAACCTGTTCTTTTGTGCGGCGCAGGATGAAGGGATAAATCAATTTTCGGAGAGTTGTTGCGGTTTGTTCATCACCTGTACTTTCGATGGGATTGGCAAATTCCTTTTTGAAGTAGTCCAGTCCGCCCAACAGTCCGGGATTGATGAAGGCAAATTGTGACCATAATTCGAAAGTATTATTTTCAACAGGCGTACCCGTCATTACCAGATGGTTTTCGGCATTCAACAGGCGTGCTGCTTTGGCGCTTTTTGCCAAAGGATTTTTAATGGCTTGAGATTCGTCGAGGATGGCAAGGTGGAATGTGTATTCGCGCAACAGGCTTATATCACGCAACATTGTGCCGTATGTGGTCAGGATCACATCGTATTCGTTGAATGCCGCCGTATCTTTATTGCGAAAATTGCCCATATATTCCAGGAAGCGTAACCCTGGAGTGAATTTTTCGGCTTCTCGCTGCCAGTTGGCGATCAGGCTTTTGGGTACCACCAGCAAGGAAGCAGGTTTTTCTTTGATTCGTTCTTGCAGGGATTGCAGAAAAGCCAACATCTGGATGGTTTTTCCCAAACCCATGTCATCAGCGAGAATGCCGCCGAACTTGTACTCATGCAGGAAATGGAGCCAATCGTAGCCGTGCTTTTGATAGGGACGAAGTTCTCCCACGAACCCTTCCGGCAGCGGTGTTTGTGCGATCTGTTCAAATTTCTGCAGACGCTGGCGGCGTTGTGGCAAATCAGGGGGAGCTTGAATTGCAGCTCCGTCCTCCATTAGTGAATCGACGAGTGGCAAGTGAAAATCACTGATGCGGAAACCATCTTCTGTTTCATGTGCCAGGTTCCACAAATGTTTATATTTTTCCAACCATTTTTCCGGGATTTGTCCAATTGAGCCGTCAGCAAGTTTGATGTAGTTCTCGCCACGCTTTAGGGCTTTGCGCACAGCCTGTAGGGAGATTTGCTGGTCACCATATTCGATGATGGTTTGCAGATCAAACCAGTCTATTCCAGAAGTGATATTGACCCGCAGGGTTGGTGTGTTGCGGTTTATTTTTCCGATTTTAAGCTTTTCTTCACCATAGATCTCAAACCCAGCTTGGGTGAGAAGCGGGATGGATTGCATCAAGAAGTCGAAAGGATGGGAACGGGTACGTAAGGCCAGGGTGCCATAGGGGTGACTGTTGCCGGCACGCTTGAGGCGGTAGATGGGATCGGTCAGCAATTGGTAAAAAGCCTGTTCCTTTTCCGGTTGGCGATGGATGTGGAGCAAATCCCATGAATCGGGGATAACTTCAACGGCCATCGTTTCTTCAGTTTTACTGGCTGCAACTTCAAATTGCTCGTATCCAAAACGTAGTTCAGCCAGCATGGTATTCTGTTTATCATCCCGCAGATACAGGCGGGGAACCGGGTCTGCGTGTATGTCTTGCAATTGCACCAGATCACTTCTGATAGGGAATACCTTTGCGATTTTGGATAAATAGTGATCTCGGAAGAAGTTGATATCTTTTTCGGGAATTGTAATCGGCAGGGATGAAAGGATGCTCATCTGGTTCGCATTGCGCAGATTGAACAAGGTGTGATGTTTCAAAATCCAGGGCGGTTTTTCCGAGATGATTTCCAGCTTTTGAGCATCCGCTTTCATCATGTCAAATGGCGCATTTCGTACGCTAAAATCCATCACCAGCTTGCCATCTTGAAGGTAGAGGACAATTTCAGTTTCTACCGGGTCCGGAAGGATGGTCACACGGTTTTGCATCTTTTTTCTGGACTTCTCCAAAATGAAAACAGGAATGTCCAGTCGTGCGAACAAGGCAAGATACTGGATAAACGTAGAATTTCCGCTGTAGAAACGTGTGGTTTGTTGAAGAAACTGAAGCAGATTGAATGCTTCCGGCGCCAGATTGAGACAACCAGATGGATTTAATTGATGATACATTTCCTCAGCATGTTGCAACCATGTTTGGTTTTGTGCAAGCAAGTCATTAATGGCTTGCGGGTTATTAAATGGCATGCCTTGCAGAACATGCCAGTCTCTCGCCCTGATGATGTACGGCTTGAATTTATACGGTTGATGATAGTAATAGGATTCTTCATACAGCAGCAAAACAGCAGCATAGCGTTGGGGGGCGGCACCCGAGGCAGATTTGACTGGCAGGTCGCATAACATTGTGTCCAGGGGGGCTTGCCAGACCTGGTCATGGTCTGTCAAGTGGAAAACGATATCTTCATCATCTTCTGAAAATTCCTGTGTTTCAAGGTATTTGCTCAGTTCGATTGCTGCAGCGACCATGTGCTTACAAAAATGATCCACGGCATAAGGACAATCGCAATCAAACCGTAACTCACCGGTTCTGGCGTCCACCCTTATTTCGACCATATAAATATCATTAGTGCCTTCGACATCACAATAGGCAACATCGTCATCGTAGATTTCGATTTGCCGGACACGCCCTTCTTTTTGGTAATTGCGCCCGCGCTGAATGCTTTTTGCATCTGCATGTTGGGAGAAGGGGAAGGAGTTCAGTAATCGTGAGGTAAGTTTGGCCATAGTAGAAGTGTGTTCTGAGAAAAATCATCCTGGATTGGTTTTGATTGTCAGTGAGTTAACGCAGAGGAGCGATAACACCTTTTTGTGACAGGTGTTTCCAGACCCGAAGTATTTTATCATGATTGGAAAAAAGATCGCTGAAGGCAATCTCTCTGAAAAAGGTCAACCGACAGTAATTTCCTTTTCCGTTTTACGGAAATTTCTTTCCTGTGGAATGTTATTGAAAATTTGGTGCTTTTTTGCAGATGGTTTAAAAATGCAGGTGGGGTTAAAATCAATTTTATAAAGTGTTATCTGCATGTTGGGGATTCCCTTGAAATGGGCCGCCATGATGCTGCAACAATTACATGTGTTTTTTGTTCTGTCATTTCTGGCGTCCGGGCTGGCCGCTGTTTTGGCTTTCTTTGCCTGGCAGCAGCGGACTGCCCGCGGCGCACAGGCTTTTACTTTTCTGATGGCGGCCATGGCTGTCTGGACATTTGCCATCGGCTGCGGGATGATCACCAAAACCGAACAGGCCAGTTTTATCTGGGCGGTCATTCGCATGGCCGGCGTGTTCGCTGTGCCTGTGCTGTGGCTGGCCTTTGCCCTGCAATTTACGGACCGGGCAGCCTGGTTGACTGCGGCCAATGTTATTCTGGTTTCCATCATTCCGTTGGTGTCGCTGATATTGATGGCAACCACCCGGCGGCATCATCTGTTTCTGCTGGGGATCGACTATGTGCAAATCGGGCCATATTTGATCGATCAGACCTGGCATCTGGGGTCATGGTTTTGGGTACACTTATTTTATTCGTATAGCTTAATATTGATCGGCGATTATTTCCTCCTGCGCGAAGCGCTGCATCTGGCTCCCCAATATCGCCGCCAGGCAATGGCCTTGTTGATTGGTACAGCCTTTCCCTTATTTGTGAACGTTGCCTATACTTTTCATTTGATCCCCGGTTTGATCGTGAACTATGACCCGTTTGGATTTGTTCTGGGCGGGTTGATCCTGTCGTTGGGTTTGTTTCGTTTCCAGTTGTTTGATCTCAAGCCTGTGGCGCGCCAGTTGCTGCTCGACAGCATGGGAGACGGTATGCTGGTCATGGACGAGAAAGGCCGCATCGTTGACCTGAATCAGGCTGCTTTGATGATCCTGGCTGCATCCGAAGATGCCACGATCGGCCGGCCAGCGCAGGACGTGCTGGCGCCATATGTGGATGTCAATGCTCTTTTGGCAAGTCCTGCTGATATGCAGGTTGAGGTGAGTGTCCAGCGCCAGGGGCAACGGCTGGTGTATGATCTGCGCTCTTCAGCGATCATCAACAGGAATACCAGCAAGGGACATTTGCTGGTGCTGCGCGATGTCACCCGGCGCAAGCAACTGGAAGAGCAACTGCGGGAAATAGCCATGACAGATGTTTTGACAGGCCTGTATAACCGCCGCCAATTCTTTGAACTGGCTTCTTTGGAATATGAACGTGCCCGCCGGTACCGGCATGCCTTTGCCCTGTTGATGATCGATCTGGATGATTTCAAGCAGGTCAATGATCGTTTCGGCCACCCGGCAGGCGATCAGGTGCTGGTGGCTCTGGCAGACATCTTTCGCCAGTCGCTGCGTAAAATGGATCTTATCTTTCGCTATGGCGGTGATGAGTTTGCCATTCTGATGCCGGAAACCAGCCTGGAAGATGCGATCCAGGTCAGCCGGCGCATGAGTGCTGCCATGACTGAACTGGTTCTGCCAGCGCCCCTGGAAAAGGTGTCCATCACGCTCAGCCAGGGGATGGCATTGTATGACGGGCATGAAGACGTTGACTTGCAGCAATTGCTGGCTGATGCCGATCGGGCGCTGTATGCTGCCAAGGCCAGGGGCAAGAATCATCTTTCCATTGCCGGCATGGTTTGATGGCACGCAAGTGAGTTGACAAAAGAACTTCGGGGACGACCAATAAGCAGGGCCGTCCCCGAAGTTTATGTGATTGATCTTCTCAATTTATTCGACGATGACGATGTCGCTGCCGCTGCGTCCGAAAACTTCGGGGGAATACATTTCTTCGGCCTTGGCGGGTGGGGCGACAAACTCTCCCGGCATGGTGGCACGCGCCACGTAGGTGTACTCGTAAACGCCATCCCACAACAGGGCAGTGAAGGCTTCAGCCCGTTCGTCGCGCAGGTTTTGGTGCTGATACCAGCGCCACCACCACCAATAGCCTTTCTCGCTGCTGTTGGGGTCGGTCGGGATGCTTTCCGAGACGGCCAGGGCCGGGTTGATGATCTCCAGTCCGGCGGGCAGCGGGTCAACCAGGGCCACATGATAGCGGCGGTTGTCGGCCACCATGGTGATGCGCACCCGCACCCGGGCGCCAGCCTTGATGTGCCAGATGCCATTCGCATCCAGCCGGACGTCTGCCGGGTCATCCACGCCTTCGTATGTGCGCTGCACCACAAAGCCCATGTCCAGCGGATCAAGCCGCAGATCGGTGGGGGCATAGCGCAGGCCCAGACGGTAGTACAGGCGGCCGGCGCCTTCCTTGCTGAGGATCAGGTCTTCGGCTTCCTTCCCGGCGGTGGCATCCACCAGATAGCTCATGGGGATGTCTGTCTGATAGCGGTCTGTACTGTAGCCCTGGAAGGTGCTGCTGCCGGCGTAGGTTTCGCCCAGCCAGATGCGGGCCACAAAGTTCGGTTCTTGGGCTTCATAGGTCTTGAAATAGCGGTCCAGAGCCAGCAGCACGAAGACATTCTCCTGGGTGTTGCCCCATCGGCCGCGCGTGCGGTGGGCCAGCAGGCCGTTGACCAGCTTGGGGATCAGGTCGCCCTGCGGGTTGTCGCCGATCAGCGCATCCAGCAGCAGGGCGTCGGTGCGCCGGTTGGAATGCAGCAGCACATAATCATCGTCGCTATAGCCGGAGATGAAATTGGCTGCCCCGGCAGTTTCCACCGTCTGGTTGTTGATGTGCCGCCGGATGGCTGACAGCGATTCTTCCGCCCCGGGGGTATCTTGCAGCACCTGCCAGATCCAGGCCACGGCATCCAGAGGCAGGCCTTGCGGCCCCCCCGCGTCATTCAGCAGGGCCAGGGCCTTGGCCGGATCGGGGTCGCCCATGCGCTGGCGCACATACAGGGCGTAGGCGCTGATCGTCTGGCGGGTTTTCAGGCTGTACCAGGAGGGGTAGTAACTCTCGATATTGCGCAGGTAATTCAGACTGTTCTGCCACATATCCTCGGGCACGGCAAAGTCCATGCTGCGCGCCCGCTGCAGGGCGTGGGCCACATGTACGGTGTTATAGGGGATGGATTCATTACCCCGCCGCCAGTAAGGGAAGCCCCCATCCCAGTTTTGCAGGCCGCGCAGGGCTTCAATATCCCGCACCACGGCGGCTTGCATCGCTTCGGGGGAGGGCAGGCCATCGGCCTCGAAAGCAGTCAGCACGGCGCGCAGGGCGGAGATGCCCAGGACACGCGAGGCTAGCTGTTCGCTGCATTCAAAGGGATACGAAACCAGGTAGAGCACGGCATCCGTCAATGCCTGCAAGGCGGTGGACGAGGTGGTAATTTCCAGGCCGCCATATTGGGGGAAGACACCCTGCGGGGCGGCGATGGGCTGCAATACGGCACCAGAATCAAGCACACCATAGGTGGCAAAAGCTTCGGTGGTGGCCGGGGTGTAAACCGGCAGGGAGATTTGGGCGGCGTCAGCCACCTCGCCCGAGACGGCGGCAAATTGCACGCTGGCTGTCCCGGCGGTGATAGTGGTGCCGGGGAAGCGCACTTCCACGCGGTTGTTGGCCGGCACGGTTACCCGCAATCCGGCGTTGCCGCTCAGGCTCAGGTTGGCGGCTTCCGCTACCACTTCCACTGTCATATCTTGATCCGTCTGGTTTTGCAGTACCACCGGTAGTTCAAACTGGTCGCCAAAGTTGAGGAAGCGGGCTACCGAAGGCCGCACCATGAGCGGCAAACGGGCGGTCAGACTGGCTTCGGCGGTGCCGAACTGTTTGCCGCTGGTGTCTACTGCCACTACCATCACCCGGTAACGGGTCAGGTTGTCGGGCAGTTTCACTGCCACGCTGGCTTCGCCATTGGCATTGGTGCGCACTTCGGGGGCAAACACAGCCAGTGGATTGAAATCGCTGCGTACGGCGATGGGTGCAGTGGTTTGGGCTTCGCCGGCTACGCTGGCAGAGTCCATGGCCATTTCTTCCATGGCCGGGGCGGCTGCCATGGGCATTTCCATGCGTTCTACTGCTGCTGTGCCCAGCACCATTTTTCCCGCTTCCTGTTCAGCCGCGGCGCGCTGGGTCTCTCCGGCCAAAGACAGCGGGTCGACCAGCACGATGCTGCTGCGCAGGTAGGTGCTGCTCAGATCTGCCGGGCGGGTGTAATAGAATACCGACAACGGGTCGGCAAGCTGGTAGTTGCTCAAGGCCAGCACAGCTTCATCCACCACCACGACTGCCAGCTCGGCGCCAGCCACCGGTTGGCCGGAGGCATCCTCTAATTTCAGGTCAATGCTGGTGCGCCCGCCAGGTTCCAGGGCGGTCAGCCGTGGAGCGGCTGTCAGGTTCAATGTGCGCGTCAGGGGCGGGATGTTCAGGTTTAGCGTGCCGCTGGCGTAGGCCGGGCGGGCCGGCACATCCGGCAGGGCCTGGCCTGCATCATCTGTGCGGGGGGCAGAGCCGGTCAGATCGACCTGAATGTTCAGGTTGGGAATATGGGCATCCTCAATTGGAATTTCGAGGGTGGCGCTGCCATCCTTGATCTGGAAGCGCTGCGTGTACAGGATGCCGCTGCGGCTGACGGTCAACAGACCTTCGGCCGGGCTGAAGGGCGACTGCACCAGAATATTGGCCGTGTCACCGGGTTGGTAGGTTTCCTTGTCCGGGATGAGGGTAACTTGTTCCAGTTCCACATTGCGGGCAGGCGGCAATTGTCCGCCGCTTACCCAGCGGGTCATCTGGGTCTGGTTCTGGCGGCCCATGCTGTCGGTGATCAGGGCGGTAATGCGGTATTTGCCGCCCAAAGTTGTCTCGAAGGTGCAGGAGACCGGCTCTTTCAGAGAGCCTGTTGAACAGGTTTGCGGATCTTCGGCTACTTCCTGCCAGTCGCCGTTGACGGTTTTCCACACCATGCGCTCGGCGGTGACTTGCACTGGCCGGTCTATGACCGGCTTGCCATCCAAATCGGTAACGATGAGATCAATTTTCAACGGCTGGCCGCGTTCAATGAAGTAGCGCTCGCTGCGCAGACCAACATACAGGTCTGCCGGATGTACCAGCAAATTGGTGGCGCTTGCCCAAGTCTGGCGGTTGACGTCCATCACGGCTGCCTCGGCGGTGATGCTTTGTGGCCGCAGCCCGTTGCCCCCTTCAAAATTCATGCGCAGGTAGTGATTGCCGCTGGCGTCGGTCTTGCCTTCAAAGATCTGTGACGGGCCGGATGGTCCATATCCTCTTTCGGCGTAAACGGCTTCGCTGAAATAGATATTGCTGAACCACCAGGGGGTCCAGGTGCCAAAAGTGAAGTCCGGCCAGTTGGGCGGCTGGTAATTGGTGGCGGTTGAGGTGACTGACCAGGTGACGTCCGCACCGGGCAGGGCGCCGCCGGCATAGTAGGCAGCTTCCACTGCCACAATGGCATCACCGCCGACAAAATATGGGCCGGTGCTCTCATTTCTGGCTTTCACTTCAAATTCCGGCCGGCGGAATTCCTGCACCTGGAAGGTGTGATAATACTGCGTGCTGGAGGCGAAGCCAATTGAGCCCCTGGCATCGAGATATAACTGCGCATAGCCTAAATTGGTGTTTTCAGGGATGGTGAATTTCAGGTCAAAACCGCCCAGGTTGCTTACATCGGCTGATCCGGTCAGCAACTCGTTGCCCTGCGGGTCGATCAACTGGTAGCTGACCTGCGAAACTGCGTTACCCACCAGGTTCACATCATCGGTTTGTTTGCCGCCGACAAGCCGCATCCAGCCTTTGAGGTGTACTTCTTCACCAGGCCGGTACATGGCCCGATCATCGAACACATACCAGCGCAGGGTGTCGTCAACACTGCGCGGCAGCCAGCTATCGTCGCCCCAGTAGGATTCGGAGCGGGGCAGCATGGCCACATCATTGCCTTTTTGGGCAGTAAGCACCGGAATGCCGCTGCCGGGCAGTTGGAAGCGGGCCACACCATCTTCGCCGGTGACAGCCTGGACGTTGTTGCTGGTGGCCCGGATATTGACTCCGTTGAGTGGTGCGCCATTTTGCAGGCTGGTAGCCCAGGCTACCATTTCGCTGTGGTCGGCGAAGGCATCCAGTCCGATCTGGGTGATCTGCACCCAGGTTTGCACGGCTTTCCAGGGGTCTTCCTTTTCAAAGAAGCCCTTGGGCGGTTTGGCAATCACGATGAAATGCCCGTAATCGCCCTCCATCACCTGATCCAGGTCGATTTTGACTTCGCTTAGCGTATCGGCCGGGGTTTGTAACCTGAGGGTTGTATCCAGCACAAGTTTGCCGGGGGGCAGCTGCGGACTGTCTGTGCGGGCGTAGTCTTGCAAATAGGTTTTAAAGGCCTGCCAATCTTTGGGTTCAACCGCGTAGATCTTGACTTCGAGGCGGTTGTAATTGATGGTATACAGCGATAGTTCAGGTTTTGCAGAAGCCGGGTCCAGGGTCACCAGGGTTTTCTGCGGGCCGATCAATACCGGTTCTGCCTTGCCCACTGCAAAGCGCAGGGTCTCTTCCTTGCCAAGCTGTTGGCCAAAAATGTCGGTGATGGCCGCCGCCACCGTCACGCGATAGGTGGTGCTGCCTTTGCTGGCTCCCTGAATGGTGAGTGTGTTGCCAGAGACGGAGATGACCGCCCCGGCCAGTTCGGGATTGATGCTGACCAGCGAATCGGAAAATTTTTGCGTGTCGAGCGGGTTGTTGAAACGGATGTAGAAGGGCGTCAGGGGCGGGCACTTCTCGCCCCACCACGAACAGCCATATTCTTCAACGCGCAGCGGCGGGTATGTCTGGAAGCTGAAACTCTGTGTTTCGCTAGTGATCAGCGGGCCTTCGGCTGAAGGGGTTCCGGGGCCGATCGATATCTGCACGTCAGCATCTTTGGGCAGCACCTTGTCGGCCTTGAATGCCAGCCAGCGTCCCTCAGGGGTATGTTCCGTGAGGGACTTGACCTGCTTGTCGGCTGCAACTTCGGCAGTGGTGGCCAGGCGGATGGTGTACGGCGAGCCATTGACGGTAAGTTGAATGGTCTTGAGTACTGCCTGGGGGTCAATGCGTTGATCGAAAGCGGCAAAGAGGATAGGCTCCAGCGGCTGTGGACCGTAGGAGGGATGGTAGGAAGTTAATCTTGGGGTCGGGGTGGTAAAGTTCCAACTGACTGCCTGGTTCAGCACGCCGCCGGTGGCCGAGCGGGTGCCGGCTGGCACGGTTACCTTGAACTCGGTGGCCATTGGCAGGCGGTCGATCAGCTCTGAATCATACTGGAAACTGAGCGTCTTGGTGCCCAGCCAGCGCCAGGTGCCTTCGAGCGCAGGCTCAATTTGCACCGGCACATCTTTCGCTGCCAGTTGGGTCAGGGTGCCCAGAGGCACCATTGGCTGGTTGAAGGTGATGTTAATGAAGGGCGCCATGGGGATTTCGCCTTCAGGCGAGAAGCGCAGCACTTCCAATGGGCCGCTTTCTGTGCCAACCGGAGGACTGCCTTCTGGATCTGGCGGGAAGGGCTGCTGAATGGTCTCGCCCGGGCGGGGCGGCGGCAGCAAGTCGGGCGGCAATTTCAGCTCGGTTTGCAGTTCGGTGGCCGGGGGCAGGTCAGCCAGGCGCGCCAGAATGGCTGCCACTTCACCTTCTGTCAGCGCTTCGCCCCTGGCCAGTGGCAGTGGCGTAAATGCCTGGGGCTGCTCCTGTCCTTCACTGAGGCGAATGGTGAAGGAACCAGTTCCTTCTGTTTGCGGTTCATCCACAACTGTCACGCTCGTTCCTCCCTGTGTTATCCCCGGGGGGACTGGTGTTGGGTTGCTGAATCCCGGGATCTTCAAAGGAAACAACCCTTGAAAGAAACCACATCCCAGCGCCAGCAGCATGCTGGCAGCCAGGATGATCTGTTGTACTCGCTGGGAAATCTGCTTGGGCTGGTGATTCATGGCGACCTTCCTTTTTTCACTTGGTAGCACTACTTTAAGTATAGACGAAAGGCGGCCTTTTAATGTTCCCGAATTGAAAGAAAATTTACAAGGCAATCATCAGGTCAACAGTTTCAGGAATTCGGTGATGTCCTCATCGCGGGTGGTGAAAGAGGTTACCAGGCGGATGAAGGATTCTTCCTGCCCCAGGGCAAGATGCGGCGGCAAGCCTTCCAAATACCATTCGTAGAAGGTGGCCCCGGCAGCCTGTAAACGGCTGGCTGTGGTTTGGGGCAAGATGACAAAGATCTCGTTGGCCTGGACAGGCCAGGTCAGGCGGATACCGGGTGTGGCAACCAAACCTTCGGCCAGGCGGGCCGCTTGCCGGTTGGCATGCCGGGCCAGTTCCAGCCAGTGCCCGTTTTCGAGCCAGGCGATGAACTGCACCCCGAAGAAGCGCCCCTTGGATACCAGGTGACCACCGCGTTTGCGCCGTTCGGCAAAGGCCGCGGCCAGATCCTTGTTGAAGAAGATCACCGCTTCGGCCATCAGGGCGCCATTCTTGGTGGCCCCCAGGGAGAGCACATCCACCCCGGCTTTCCAGGTCAGTTCGGCGGGAGAGCAGCTGAGAGCAGCCACGGCGTTGGCAAAACGGGCGCCATCCATGTGCACTGCCATGCCTTCAGCATGCGCT
>JAGVAB010000074.1 GCA_020060485.1 Anaerolineales bacterium | reverse complement strand
TGTGTTAAGGTCCAATACACCTTATATTACAAATTATCAATCAGTAAACCCTGGAATGCTAAAAATGGCCTTGACAAGGTCATAGCATTCGCAACGACAGATCAAGAGAGGTTGGAAAATGACAACACCCCGTGTATTCCAGATCAATATCTCCGATGGCGGCGTGCCCAAGCTGCCCGTACTCTCGGTGAAGGTGACTGCTGCCGGCCTGGCAGGCGACCGCCAGCGCAATCTCAAATACCACGGCGGCCCTGACCGAGCGGTGTGCCTGTATTCCCTGGAGCGCCTCATTGCATTGCAGAACCAGGGGCATCCTGTCTATCCGGGTGCGATGGGTGAAAACCTGACCCTGAGCGGAATGGATTGGGACAGGTTGGTGCCCGGCACATTAATGCGTATAGGTGAAAGGCTGCTCGTCGAGCTGACCAGTTACGCTGACCCCTGCCCAGACCTGCTGCCCTATTTCACCGACGGCGCCAATCATCTCGTTGATCAGGACAAATATCCTGGCTGGTCTCGGGTATATGCCCGTGTGCTTGAACCTGGCACAGTCAAGGTGGCGGATGTGGTGGAGTTTGTGAACCGGAAAGATTAATCATTGGAATGGACAATATCCTCATCCTTTACCACTCCGCTGCCGGCAGTACAAGACTGGTTGCCCGCCTGATCGAAGCCGCACTGCAAGGCTGCGCGCAAACGCGGCTGCTCTCGATTGAAGCGCCTGAGAGCCTTGCAATGGTGGCTGACTATGACCATTTGGTGTTCGGCTTTCCCACCTACCATTGCGATCCCTCTGCTTCCATCCGGGCTTTCATCGAGCGCCTGCCTGTTTTCACATCCCCCAAGAAGGTTTTTTCCTTCACCACCTGCGGATTGTATTCGGCCAACACCCTGCGCATTTTCGCCAAACACTGCCTGACGAAGAATTTGATCACCGTCCATTCACGATCATATCGCAGCCCCGCTTCGGACGGTTCCCTGCTGGCGCCGTGGCTCCCATTTGTGTATCGTTTTGAAAAGAATTTGGTGGAGAAAGTGAAGGCCGATGTGGATACTGTCCTGGCCGCTTTCGCAGATAATGACAGCAAGCTCGCCATCTCCCGTTTCAGGCTGTATAGCATTCTCAATTATCCTAACAAGCTGGGCGGGCAGATCGTCAAATTTCCCATTTATACTTTTGCGGAGCGCTGCACGCAGTGCGGAGTGTGTGTTCAGGATTGCCCGCATGATTGTTTTGAAATCGATGCCCTGGGTATTCCTCATCACCGCATGGATGGCTGTGAGCACTGCTACCGCTGCATCCACACCTGCCCTACCCAGGCGCTAACGCTGCGCAGGAATCAAGTAGTGACCCGGCAGTTGAACAAACAATTCTTTGCAGCAAAGTGGGAAGCCTTGTAGTGTGTGGTCATGCAGTTTGACCGTACCATCCCCCCTACAACCAAAACCCTCTCCGTTACGAGAGGGTTCATTCTTCTTCATCCGACAGCACCGTCCATTCGTCCAGCTTCTTGTCCATTTTGCGCTGGATAGCTTCATAATCGCGGCTGAGTTCCTGGATGGCGCCGGGGTCTTCGGGGGGATCCTCGAAGCAGCGGGTGAGTTCACCCAGTTCATACTCCAGTTTGGCGATCTCCTCTTCCAGCTTCTCCAGTTGTTTCAGTCGCTGGCGCTGGCGGTTGCTCATGCCAGTGCTGCGCGGGCGTTTGCTTACTGTTTCCTCCGGGGCAGTTTCTACCAGTTGCGCCGCCTCAGCCTGGGCTTTTGCCTGGGTGGCCGAGCGGTATTCGCTGTAGGTGCCATCGAACACGGCCAGGGATTTGTCTTCCGGCTGCACCTCCCAGATCTGCGTGCCGAGCACGTCGATCAGATAGCGGTCGTGCGAGACCAGCAGTATGGTGCCGTTGAACTCGGCCAGGATGGATTGCAGCACTTCCTGGGCGGTCAGGTCAAGGTGGTTGGTGGGCTCGTCCAGCAGGAGCAGGTTGGCTCCTTGCAGGGCCAGGCAGGCCAGGGCCAGCCGGCCGCGTTCGCCGCCGGAAAGCACGCTGACCGTCTTGAACACATCGTCTTCGCTGAACATGAACTTGGCCAAGTAGTTGCGCACGTCTGCTGGCAGCAGGTGCGGAGCCACGGCGTCAATCTCTTCCATCAGGGTCCAGTCGGGGTGCAGGCCCTCATGCGCCTGGGCGAAGTAACCGATGTGCAGGTTAGCCCCGAGGATCACCTGCCCCGAGAGGGGCGGGATTTGCTCCAGCAGGGTTTTCAGAAAGGTGGTCTTGCCTGCCCCGTTGGGGCCGATGATGGCAGCGCATTCACCGCGCAGCAGGGTCAGGTCTGGCAGTTTGAATAAGACTTTCTTGTCATCCTGATAGCCGATATGCAAATCCCGCGTGCGAACCACCAGGTCTCCAGATCGTTCCCCGCTTTGCAGATTGAGGTGCAGCCGCCGCGAGGTGATCACCGGTTTGATCCGGGCGTCTTGCAGCAGGCGTTCCAGCCGTTTGCGGCGGCCCTGCGCCTGGCGTGTGTTCTGGCCGGCAATATTGCGCCGGATGTATTCTTCCTCTTTTTCGATGAAAGCCTGTTGGGCCTGATATTCTGCCAGGCGGCGCAGGTAGCGTTCTTGGCGCTGCTGCAGAAAGGCAGAGTAATTGCCGCGGTAGGTCTCGATGGCCGGCGTCATTTCGAGGATGGTGTTGACCACCTGATTGAGGAAATAGCGGTCGTGCGAGACGATCAACACTGCCCCGTTCCAGTCGCGCAGGTAGGCTTCCAGCCATTCAATGGCGGCGATATCCAGGTGGTTGGTGGGTTCGTCCAGCAGCAGCAGGTTGGGTTCCGAGAGCAGCAGCCGGGCCAGCACGGCGCGTGTGCGCTGCCCGCCGGAAAGCATGCTCATCGGGCGGTGAAATTCATTCTGGCTGAAGCCCAGACCTTCCAGCGTCTGGCGGATGCGGTTCTCGCAGGTATAGCCGCCCAGCCGCTCGAATTCCATTTGCAGCGGGCCATAGGTTTCAAGCGCCGCCTGGGCATTGATCGGGTCGGGGTCGTCCATGGCTGCTTCCAGCGCTGCCAGCCGTTCGCCCATCGCCAGCAGATCCAGCAGGGCTACCTGGCATTCTTCCCACAGGGTTTTATCCGAATGCAGGTGTGCCTCCTGGGGCAGATAACCCACCGTCAGGTTGCGCGCCCGCACCACCTGCCCACCGGAGGGTGACTCTTCGCCCATCAGGATGCGCAGCAGGGTGGTTTTGCCGATCCCGTTGGGGCCGACCAGTCCGATGCGTGCCCGGTGCGGAATGCTGAAAGAGACCCCCTCGAAGATGTCGATGGGGCCATAGGCTTTGCTCAGGTTGCTGACGGTTAACAGGGCCATGTCAGGCTGCTCCTTGGGATGCTGTTGCGCCAAAAGTATAACATGGGAAGGCATAGCCATTTGGCCGATTTAGAGGCCTAAATTTTGCCCTTTCCCCGGCTTCGCCACCCCTTTCCCGATTCCGGGAAAGGGGAAGAAAATCAATCAGCAATGATGGCTTTTTATTTGTCGGTTTCGTATAATGTGAATATCGTTCAGGTATTTTCTGGTCAGGTCATCTAACCATGAATGAAGATCAAAAAATACAAAAATTTCACATGAATTTGCATCGTCGTGCCAAAGAATTGCGCAACCAGTCAACACCAGCTGAAAAAAAGTTGTGGCAGTCCCTGCGCGGAAAGAAGATGGGGGGATTCAAATTCAGAAGGCAACATCCAATCGGTATGTATCTTGTTGATTTTTGCTGTCCGGCTAAAAAATTGGTCATTGAAATCGATGGTGGAATTCATCAAAAACAGCAAGGCTATGATCAGGCGCGCAGTCAGGAATTGACAGATCGGGGTTACACAGTCATTCGTTTTCAGAATGATGATGTGATGAACAGACTGGGAGATGTGCTGCGCAGTATTATGGAAAAAATGCTGGAGTAGCATTACCCGGTCATTCCCTGAACCATAGCACCCTTCTCCCAGGTTGGGAGAAGGGCCGGGGATGAGGGCGTTCGGCCAGGGATGAGGGAGACCCATCCGCCATCTGGCCGATTTTTCGGCCTATTTTGCTGGGCCGCTGGTTATTCCCCTTGCTTTTTATGGTAGACTTTCATCGCTATGGATGAAAAAACCCTCTCCATTCTGGAGTATCCCAAGATCTTGCAGCGCCTGGCAGGCTATGCCGCGTTCAGCGCTTCGCAGGAACTGGCTGCTTCCCTCAGGCCAAGCAGTGACATGGAAGAAGTCCAGCGCCGTCAGGCCCGCACGCGTGAGGCGCGTCATCTGCTCAGCCTGCAATCCGGCATTTCGGTGGGCGGCGCCCGCGATGTGCGCCCCCAGGCGCAGTTGGCCCAGCGCGGCGGGGTTCTGGAAGCCGAGTCCCTGCTGGCGGTCAAGCATACCCTGGTGTCTGCCCGCAGTTTGCTGCGTACCCTTGACCACTATACGGACAACTACCCGGTTCTGCGGGAGATCGGCGTGAATTTGCAGCCTCCGCCCGGGCTGGTGGATGCCATCAGCCAGTCGCTGGATGACAATGGAGAAATCCCAGACCATGCCTCCGAGAAGCTGGCCTCCATCCGGCGCGAATTGAAGATTTCCCATGACCGTTTGCTGGCCCGCATGCAGCGCATCATCAGTGACCCAAAAACCGCCAATATGCTCCAGGAGGCCCTCATCACCCAACGTAACGGGCGGTATGTCGTGCCGCTGCGCGCTGACTTCAAGGGCCAGTTGAAATCAGTGGTGCATGACCAGTCTGCCTCCGGTGCGACCCTGTTTGTGGAGCCACTGGTGGTGGTGGAACTCAACAATAAATATCACGAGTTGCAGCTTGCCGAGCAGGAAGAAGAGCGGCGCATCCTGGCGGCTCTCTCGGCTCTGGTGGGCCAGCAGGCTGAGGCCGTCAACGCCCTGGTGGCGGCCCTGGCGGAATTTGACCTGGCCCTGATGTGCGCCAGATATGCCGATGATCTGAGCGCCGCCGAGCCGGAACTGGTGCCTTTCCGCGAGCGCCAGGGCAATCATCCTGGCAGCGCCATCCTCCTCTACCAGGCCCGTCATCCCTTGCTCGACCCGGCCAGTGTGGTGGCGATCGATGTGGATCTGTACGAGAAAACCTATTCGGTGGTCATCACCGGCCCCAACACCGGCGGCAAAACCGTCACCCTCAAGACGGTTGGTCTGTTGGTGCTGATGGCCCAGTCCGGCTTGCATATCCCGGCCCAGTCCGGCTCCAGGCTGAGCCTGTTTAAGGATGTCTATGCCGACATCGGAGACGAACAATCCATCGAGCAGTCCCTGTCAACCTTTTCGGCGCATATCACCAACATCGTGCGTATTTTGAAGCATGCCGACTGGCGCACGCTGATCTTGCTGGATGAACTGGGCGCTGGCACCGACCCCGAAGAAGGGGCGTCATTGGCGCGTGCCCTGCTGGTGTTCATGGTCAAGCGCCGCATCACCAATCTGGTGGCCACCCATTACCCCTCACTGAAGACCTTTGCTCATGCCACCCCCGGCGTGGTCAATGCCAGCATGGAATTTGACGTCAAGGAACTGCGCCCCACCTATCATTTGAACATCGGCCTGCCCGGCCGTTCCAATGCCTTGTTGATCGCCGAGCGGTTGGGATTGCCGGAAGCCATCCTGCAGGATGCCCGCAGCGCCCTGAACCCGGAAGATATGCAAACCGAAGACCTGCTGGACGAGATCCACCGTCAGCGGGACCAGGCGCGCCTGGCGCGCAGCCAGGCCGAGCAGGCCCGCGAGGAAGCCCTCAAACAGCGGGCTGAACTGGTGGACCGCCTGGCGCAGATCGAGGATGAGCGCCTCACCGTTCTGGAAGATGCCCGCCGGCAGGCAGAGGAAGAAATGCAGGCCGTGCGTGAAGAGATGGAACAGGTGCGCCGCAATTTGCTGCGCGCCCGCCAGCCTTTGGAAGCCCTCAAACCGGTGGAACAGCAGGTTGAAAAGATTGAAAGCGTGGTGGAAAAACCCCTCCGCCGCCAGATTCCCGAAATGCCGCTCGACCCTGCCACTCTTCAACCAGGTGACAAGGTATATGTGCGCTCCTTGAAGATGAAAGGCGAGTTGCTTTCAATTGGCGATGAAGAAGGAGAGGTGCAGATGGGCGCTTTGCGACTGCGGGTGCGGCTGCACGATTTGCAGCGCGGCGCAGACCAGTCCCAGGCAGTGGATGCCCCGTCCGTTGAAAGCAGCCCGCGGCCTGCCAAAGCGATCAAACAATCCGCAGAAAAAAGTGCTCAGCAGGTTTTTCATGCGTCGCCGGGCATTGAACTGGATCTGCGCGGTCAGCGCGTGGATGAAGCATTAAGCGCGCTGGAAAATTACCTGGACCAGGCCTTCCTGGCCGGGCTGCCTTCGGTGCGCATCATTCACGGCATGGGCACCGGAGCGGTGCGCCAGGCGGTGCGCAAAGCCTTGCGCCATGCCCGCCAGGTCAAGACCTGGAAGGTGGGCACAGAAGGCGAAGGCGGTGATGGGGTCACCGTGGCGTATCTGGACGTGGATTGAGCCGTCTGCACACTGGAAAATCAAACTGACACCTCGACCCCGCAAGGGGACGCATTTACCCTGGAGGCAGTGCCAGGGAATGCAAGCTCGGTATGCGATTTAAGCAAGAAAAAAGGCCGGTGGTGTTGATCCCCCAACACAAACGGCCTTTTTTTGCGCGGGGTCCCTGGAATCCGCGCCCAACATATTTGTTACTTTTCCTATTATAGCATACTTAAACCGGTTGCAATATGCAAGATTTACCGGTTCTTTGGAAAGTCGCGAATTCTTTTTCCATGGCAAATCCCGGGGATGTTCTTAATGATGGGGTCTTTGGGAACAACCGTGAAGCATGGTAGATAGGGGGTGTAACTCCCCCACCAAACTTCTTTTTTCACGGCAATTCCCGGAGAGCCTAATGATGTGATTCATTTGCAACCTGGTTCTGACGGTATAATGAGAGAATTCTAATCTTTCCTGCTGGAGTGTTTGTGCGAAACAAGAAATTTCTGCTGCTATGCGTTGGGGCTATGACGCTTGTGCTAAGCGCCTGTGTGCTGTTCGCACCGCCGGAGGTGGAACCGTGGCCGACGGCTACCGCCACCCCGCTGCCGACAGAGACCCCGGTCTGGTTCCCTGCCACGGCCACCCCCACCCGCGTGCCGCCGGCTGCTCCCCCGCCTTCGCCCACTCCCAACCAGCTTCCTGGTGTAGGGGCATTGATCCTGCTGGATGAATTTGAGGAGGGTGAGGGCTGGCAGGCTTTCCGCCGGGATGATGGCGGTGTGGCCCTGGAACCGGGAAAATTGACCATCTCGGTCAATAGCGGTGATGGTTATATCACCACATTTCGCAATGCGCCCACCGTGGATGATTTTTATCTGAAGGTTGAAGCCAACCCGCGCCTGTGCCAGGCCAGTGATTCGTATGGCCTGTTGCTGCGGGCTGCCAGCGGCCTGGATTATTACCGTTTTTCAGTGACGGTGGATGGACAGGTGCGGGTTGACCGGTTCAAGAATGGCAATGTGGTGCTCCTGCAAAACTGGACGCCCAGCGGGCAGGTGCCGTCTGGCTGCCCGGTCTTTTTGCGCCTGGGGGTGTGGGCGGTGGGCGATGAGATGCGCTTTTTCATCAATGATGTGTACCAGTTCACTGTCCGGGATGCAGCCATTGAACGTGGACAGATCGGCTTTTTTGCCCGCTCCAGGACAAGTGCAGTATTCTCGGTCAGCTTTTCTGATCTCGAATTGCGCCGGATCGATTCTTTGCAAGCTCCTGTCAACGCCACCCCTGAACCGGTAATAATGCTCACCCTCGCAGCCGAATAAGAAGGCCTCTGCTTCCTCGTGCGGGGAATGAAGATAACTATTTTTCCAACAATTCTACTTTTTATTAAGGTTCTGTTGTGTCATTGAACTCTAAAGTCAAGTAAGGAAAGATAACAGTGAAAAAGAAATTTGATGTCTATTTGCTTCGCATGACTTTGTTAAAATTCATCTTCTGCTCTATGCTTTGTTGGTTAGCATTATATGCAGCTTATCAATACTCTGAATCATCATTGATATCGAAGATAATCATTAGGTGCAGCGTTGCTATTATTATTCTGAAAGGGAATGCTGTTAAATCATGGATGATATATAGTATGCCTTATTACCTATCTTTTATGTTTGAGAATAAATTATGAAAATGAAAGTTTTTCTGATCATGGTAATAATTCTTGGCGTACTCGCGGGGTGTGTAGCAATTGATGCTGCGGAGGTGCAAATAGTTGATACGGAAACACCAAGTTCTGAACCCCACGCAAGTTCAACTTATACCTCAATGTTAATTCATACGCCTACACCAGCACCTACATTGTTCTTACCACCAAACCCAACACCACATCCTACGTTAGCTACAGATAATGCTTTATTGTTATTTAATGTGATGCAAGATGAAAATTGCAAATTACCTTGTTTTCTTGGTATTATTCCAGGGGAAACTACTATTCAAGACGCCACTGATATACTTCTTGAATTGGGGGGGAGTGATTTAGGTGGATTTCAGAGAGAAACAGATGAAGCATTTGACTATCCATATTCATTTGATATTGGAGACATGTTTTCAGGAGAAAAGACAATATCATATAGTATTTCTTTAATTACTAATAATGATATTGTCCAAGTTATCACAGTAAGTGCATCAACATATTTGCCAAAATCCTCTCCAATTTCCCTTGAAGCTTTCCGAAAATACTGGCAAAGATATTCGGCGAGACAAATTTTCATTCAATTAGGTGAACCTGACAACTTGTCTGTCAATCGGATTGAAAGCGATAGTGAACGTGGGGCTGAATTGATAATGATATACGAAAAAGAAAATATAGTTATTGTTATTTATGGGTCCAAACAAGAAAACAACTTATGTCCAAGGAATGAAGCAACTTCTCTCTATTTGGGAATGTTAATATCCAATCCTGAAACAACAGTGGATATTTATGGCGATGGACGTGTTCCCTTTACCAATCAGGAAATTTACCCTCCAATTGAGGAAATTTTTGGAGTTGGTGCGAGAGAGTTTTATTATAGCGTCAATTCAGACCCATCTATCTGTTGGGAGCAAAAATCAAACTCAGAAAATTAAGTCTTTGAAATACAATGTTTCATTCTTATTGATGTTCCAGTTTTCTGGGATAGAAATTATGGGCTGTCAAAGGATCTGGATGTTCATAATGAATTCCTGGTTATGATTATTTAAGGTGGTCAAAGTATTGTCTTAGGTGAATAGAAAATTGTCGTTTTCGTGGCAGGGGATGGATATGGAAGTCTACATTGACGGAACTCTGGTGGATACGATCAACCAGTACTCCTTCACCCTGACCTGGCAGAAGCGCTGGGACAGTCCTGCTTTATCACCCGGGCTGCACAAGGTGCGTCTGGTACACACCAGCGGATCGATCAACGCCCTGGACGCCGTCATCGTCACGGACAGCACGGCCACCGCCACGCTCACTGAGACGCCCACCGGCACAGTGACCCTCCCGGTCACGCCCGGTGTTACGCCGATCCCCACCGAGACGCCCCTGCCGATCTTGCAATGGCAAATGTATGGCAGAGAATTTAAAAAACCGTGACAGGTTGCGCCTGCAGGAAGAACCAAATTCGTGTACAATTGTTCTGTAAATCGTGATCTTGTTTTCCGCTCTATAAACTTGAGGAGACAAACATGTACCATAAACTCATCATTGTTGGAAATCTGGGGCGAGACCCCGAAATGCGCTATACGCCGTCTGGTCAGGCGGTGACCAATTTCTCTGTGGCTTCCAACCGTACCTATACCGGAAAAGAAGGCCAGCGAGTCAAAGAGACGATCTGGTTCCGGGTAACTGTTTGGGGAAAACAAGCTGAATCCTGCAACAATTTCCTGCAAAAAGGCAAGAAGGTATTGGTGGAAGGCCAGTTGAAACCGGACGAAAACGGCAGCCCCCGCATCTGGACCCGCCAGGACGGTTCTTCGGCTGCATCCTTTGATGTAACCGCTCTAACAGTGCGCTTCCTGGACGGCCGCGAAAGCGGCGGCTTGGGCGAGGGCGAAGAAGACGATCTGATGATGGACAGCGAAGAGGAGATTCCCTTCTAGGCGATGACCGAAAACGCACAGCCCGGGAACAAACCCCCACAATTGCAGCTTGAACTGCCGCCAGACCTGGATGCGATCTATGTCAATCTGGTGGGCGTCAGTTATACACCGGGCGAGTTTATTCTGGATTTTGGCCGCACCCTGCCGGGACAGCGCACCTTGAAGGTGCTGAGCCGCTTGTTGATGTCCCCCCTGGGCGCCAAGATGTTCTATCAGGCATTGGGCAGCCGCCTGGTGCGTTACGAAGCGACCTTTGGCGAGATCAAGATGCCGGGCCAGGATCAATCCTCTCTGGCTGATGAGCTTTTCCGCAGTTTGCAGCCGCCGGATGGGCCGTCAAAGGATTGATCTGCCCTGCTGCGGCGGCTGCCCAATGAGCTGCCTGTTTCTCTGACCCGAATTTTTTCAGGCCAGAGGGATGATTCATTATGGGTATGGATGGGAGATGGGTCGGACAACATGGAAAATTTGGCAGAGATTATTGAACGCATCCACGAGACCTTTGATGCCCGCACCAAAGCGCGTGATCAGGCCTTGATCCAGGCGCGGCACCTGACAAGTCTGTGTGCCCACGCCATCCGGGCCATTCACCGGGATGAGGTTGAGGACGCCTACGGCAAGCTTGCCAAAGCGCGCCAACTGGTGGAAGGCCTGCGCAACGACCTGGTGGACGAACCGACCATTTACTTCGCCGGTTATTCACAGGATGCCATCAAGGAATACGCCGAGGCCAGCATTACCGTGGCCTTGATCCTGGATAAACCACTGCCAGAACCGGAAGAGCTGGGCGTGGAGTATGAAACCTATCTCAAAGGGCTGGCCGAGGTGGTGGGCGAATTGCGCCGGCGCTGCCTGGACCTGCTGCGCCACGGTTATTCGCAGGAAGTGGAGCGCCTCCTGAGCTGCATGGATGATATCTACACCGTGCTGGTTACTGTGGATTACCCCGATGCCATCACCCTGGGACTGCGCCGCCAGACCGATCTGGTGCGCGGCATCCTTGAACGTACGCGCGGCGACCTGACCATCAGTTTGCGCGAAGAACAGTTAAAACAGTCCATGGACGAGTTCCTGGAAAAATTCTCCACTCATCAGGGACAGGAAGGCTGACCCGCCTTCTGCACAGTAGCATTCATGCGTGAGCCCGGTACCACTCCCCAGCGATTCGCCATTGTCTCGCATCCGGCACTGCCCGATGCCGCGCCAGAAGCGCAGCGCATCGCCGCGACCCTGACCCGTCTGGGTGCAGCGGATGTGGCGGCGGCTTCCCTGTATGACGAAACCCTGCGCCAGCGCATTCAAGCCAGAGAGTTTGATCTCCTGATTGCGATTGGCGGCGATGGCACCATGCTGCGCGCCGGGCACCTGGGTGCCCCGCTGGGCATGCCGGTGCTGGGCATCAATGCCGGCCGGTTTGGCTTTTTGATGGAAATTGATCTGGGCGAATGTGAAAATTTTATTCCCCGCCTGCTTTCCGCCCAATTCCGCCTGGAAGACCGCATGATGCTGCATGCCCGTCTGGAACGCGATGGCCGCGTGCTGGACAGTTGGGAAGTGCTCAACGAGGTGGTGGTGTGCCGCGGCCAGCCGGTGCGCCCCATCCAGATCGAGGCCTGCGTGGATGGCTGGCCGCTGGCCAGTTATGTGGCCGATGGCCTGATCGCTGCCACACCCACCGGTTCCACCGCTTATGCTTTGGCTGCTGGCGGGCCGATCATGCCCCCCGAGATGCGCAATATACTGCTCATTCCCCTGGCGCCCCATCTTTCGGTGGACCGGGCGGTGATCCTCGACGAAGACTCGCAGGTGGAGTTCATCCTGCGCGGCGGCTTTGACCCTGTGCTGAGCGTGGACGGCCACGCGCCGGTGGATGTGCATGCCGGGGATGTGGTGCATATCTGCGCCGCAGATGCCCCGGCCACTTTTGTGCGCTTCCAGGATGCCGGTTACTTCTACCGCAACCTGACCAAGTTTATGAAACAAAATCCTGCCATTGAAAAACGGCCATGAAGGATGGAATTATTTTGAGCGATCAGGATAACACCCCTGCTGTTGATGAGTTTGTTTCCTTGCATTGTTACCGTCACCCGGAGCGTGAGACGATGCTGCGTTGCAGCTATTGTGAGCGGCCGATCTGCACCCGCTGTGCGGTGCATACCCCCACCGGCTACCGCTGCCCGGACTGCATTCGTGGCCAGCAGAAGATCTTTGATACCGCCCAGCCGCGGGATGTGATCCTGGCCGGCATTCTGGCTGTGACCCTGTCCTTCGCTGGTTCATGGATTGCTTCTTTTGTAGGTTTTCTGACCATCTTCATTGCTCCGGTAGCGGGCATCATCACCGCCGAGGCCATTCGTTGGGTCTCGCGGCGGCGGCGCTCCAAGCTCCTCTTTCGTGTGGCGGCTGGCGCAGCAGTGATTGGCGCACTGCCGGTACTGGTGTTGAATCTGGTTGCCATGAATATTTTCGGCTTGATCTGGCCGGGGATTTACACCTTTTTGATCGCCAGCACGGTCTATACCCGCCTAAGCGGCATTCAACTGAATCGTTAACCAAAGACATGCTTACTGAACTGCGTATTGAGAATTTTGCGATCATCGATCAACTTGACCTGCGTTTTAACGCAGGGCTGACCACCTTCACCGGCGAGACTGGCGCAGGCAAGTCCATCATTCTGGATGCCCTCGAAGTGCTGGTGGGGGTCAAAGCAGACGCCGCCTTCATTCGCAGCGGGGCTGAGCGCGCCAATCTGGAGGCCGTCTTTCGTATTCCTGAATGCAGCCGGGCTGAGGTGCTGGAACTGCTGCAGCGCGAAGAACTGCTGGACGATCCTGATTTCATCAGTTTTGGCCGTGAACTGCGCAAGGAAGGTCGCAACGTGGCCCGCATCAACGGCCGCAGCGTCAGCGTCAGCCTGCTGCGAGAGTTGGGCGGCTACCTGGTGGATATCCACGGCCAGTCGGAACATCTTTCGCTGCTGAACGTGCACAGCCACCTGGGCCTGCTCGACCGTTATGCCGCCAGTGATGATTTGCTGGCCGATTATCGCCAGACCTACAAACGCCTGACCGAGGTGCGCCGCGAACTGACCCGCCTGCGCCAGAGCGAGCAGGACGCGGAACGGCGCACAGACCTGCTTCAATACCAGATCCAGGAGATCCGCACGGCCAACCTGGACGTGGAAGAAGAAGACCATCTGCGTCAGGAACGCTCGCGCCTGGCCAACGCCGAAAGCCTGGCCGGCATGGCCCAGCGCAGCCTGCTGTTGCTGGACGAGGGCGGCGAAGAAGCCCCGGCGGTCTCGGATGCCCTGGGTCAGGTGCTGGAAGCTTTACAATCTGTGTCCAGGATCGATCAGAGTCAGGAACAACTGGCAGTGCGTGCCGAAGAACTGGCGGTCAATGCCGCCGAGCTGGCGCGTGACCTGCGGGATTATCTGGAAGGCATTGAGTTCAACCCTCGCCGCCTGACCGAAGTGGAAGAGCGCATTGACCTGATCAACCGCTTCAAACGCAAGTACGGCGGCACACTGGAGGCTGTGCTGGACTTTGCCTCTAGTGCCGAAGCAGAGCTGGAGACCATCCAGCATGCCAGCGAACGCATTCAGGTTCTGGAGGATGAGGAAAAACAGTTGCTGCCCCACCTGGCGCAAAAGGCGGAACGCCTGTCTGCCAGCCGCAGTCAGGCTGCTGAAACCATGGGACGCGGCGTGGAGCGCGAGCTGGCCGACCTGAGCATGGGCGGCGCCCGTTTTCAGGTGGAGATGCAGCATGCCGAAGAGCCAAACGGCCTGCCGCTGGAGGCCGGCCGGCGGGCAGCCTTTGACGCCAGCGGCATTGACCGGGTGGAATTCCTGATCGCCCCCAACCCCGGCGAAGGCTTCAAGCCTCTGGTCAAGATCGCCTCCGGCGGTGAGACCTCGCGCCTGATGCTGGCATTGAAGAACGTTCTGGCCCAGGCAGACCATGTGTCTACCCTTATCTTTGACGAGATCGATCAGGGCATTGGCGGCCGGGTAGGGGCGGTGGTTGGCGAAAAATTATGGCAGCTTGGCCGTCAGCACCAGGTGCTGTGCATCACCCACCTGCCGCAATTGGCCGCATTTGGCGACCAGCATTTCTGCGTGCACAAGCAAGTCGATTCCGGCCGCACCACCACCCGCGTGTCTGCCCTGGACGGAGAAAGCCGCCTGAACGAATTGGCGCAGATGCTGGGCCAGGTGAGTGAGGTCAACCGCACCGCCGCCCGGGAAGCTCTGGAACAGGCTCATCAAAGACAGCAAATTTTGCAGCAGTAAATCAACCTGCTTCAAACATCATCTGGTTGCCGTAATGACTTGAGAGATGTTTGTTTGCAATTTCCCTATTTTCGTAAACGGAGTTTTTGATGCTTGATCCGCTAAAAATGACCATCCTGCATACCAATGACATGCACGGACGGCTGGAGGCGATGAGCCGCCTGAGCGCGTACGCCAGCAAACTGAGGGCAGATTTGCAGGCGCTGGGCCATCAGGTTTTCCTGGTGGATGCCGGTGATGCTGCCGACCGGCGGCTGGGTTTTTGCGGCGTGACCAAGGGAGCAGCTTTTACTCCATTGTTGAACGCCATGCGTTACGATGTTCAGTCCCTGGGTAATGCGCTCAGCATGACCTATGGCCCGCAGGCATTGACCGCCTATACCGCCCGGGCGGCGTTTCCCGTGCTGGCGGCCAACGTACGCGGCGCGGATGGAGATTTGCTGCCTGGTTTGCAAGACCAGGTTTTGCTGCCCTTGGGAGATGGCCACAAATTGGGTGTGATCGGTTTGACCGTAGCCGATTTTGCTGAGAGTTACACGCTGTTTGGTCTTCGTCTTTTGGATGCCATCCCGTTGGTGCGGGATGCAGCCGCGGCCCTGCGTCAGCAAGGGGCAGACGTGATTGTGGTGCTTTCCCACATGGGCGTTAAAAAAGATCGCGAACTGGCTGCGGCCTGCCCCGATGTGGATGTGATCATTGGCGGGCACAGCCATACTACGCTGCCGCAGGGAGAGGAGATCAATGGTGTGCTGATCGCCCAGACCGGCGAGTATGCTGTCCATCTTGGGCGGGTTGACCTGACGCTGGACCCCGTAACTGGACAGGTGTTGACCCGCACCGCTGCATTGCTGCCCGTTCCAGAAGATATTGAACAGGATCCGGCAGTCCAGGCTGCGATTGCCGCTGCGGAAATTGAAGCGCAAACGTATCGGGCTCGTCCTCTGGGGGTTTTGCAAGCGGGATTTGACCTGGATCATTTTGCCGAGTGCGGCATGGGCAACTGGGCGGCGGATGTGCTGCGGGAACGGATGCAGGCAGATGCAGCGATCGTGTCCAGCGGGCTGTTTCATGCCAGACTGGAAGCCGGCGTGGTAACGTTGGGTACCCTGGACGCGGCCTGCTTCACAACTGCCAACCCGCAGCTTTCGCTGGTGAGCGGGCAGCAATTATGGGAAGCCCTGGAGAGCGGCCTTGACTCAGAGATAAATGAGATCCATCACCATAGTTACCGCGGCACGCCGGTCGGCATTCCCCAGATCAGCGGGATGCAGGTGTGGTTTGATCCTGAGGCAGCGACCGGTCAGCGCATACGGCGGGTATCGTTAGGCAGCCAGCCGCTGACACTGGAAACCGTGTACCGCCTGGCGCATACCGATGCAGAAACCCAGGAAGATGTGGGGTATCTGCGTCTGAATGCAGACCAGACCATCCAGACCGAAGTGCCCACCATCCTGCGTGAAGCACTGGAAGATGATCTGCGCCGGCGATCTCCTCTGCCCGCGCCGGATTTTGGGCGCTGGCTGCGGGCTGATTAAGGAATTATTTCTTCCCAAAACTCGGGTATTCCACACACAAACAATTGAAAATGCACCGCCAGAACAGAAATGAAGGTCGGGACCAGGCATGCCTGATCCCGACGGGATTAGCGGAATGGAGGTTGCTTAGGCTTTGGGCAGGGCTTCCAACCGGGCGATCAGACTTTCCAGGTAGTCGAAGCCGCCCTGCCAGAAGGAGGCCTGGCGCACGTCGATCCCGGCTGCATCCAGGGCATCCATCGGGGCTTTGGAGCCGCCCGTCGCCAGCAGCTGGATGTAACGCGGCTTGAAGCTTTCGCCTTCTGCCTTGAACTGCTGATAGAGAGCCAGCACCAGCAACTGCCCGAAGGTGTAGGCATACACATAGAAAGGCACATTGTAGATATGGGGGATGGATACCCATTCCCAGCGGAATTCATCGCCAATCTCCACTGCATCGCCGAACTGCTCTTTCAGGTTTTCCAGGTAAGCTTCAGCCAGTTCGTCCACCGAGGCGCCCTTGGCGATCATCTCGTGAGCAGTGCGCTCGAAAATGGCAAAATAGGCCTGGCGCAGAATGGTGGCGTAGTTGTCGTCCACCTGGTTGAAGAGCATATCGCGGCGCACATTTTCGTCGCTTTCCTGTTCGAGCATGCGCTCCACCAGCACCATCTCGCCAAAGGTGGAGGCGGTTTCGGCCAGCGGCAGGCAGGCGTGGGCGTTGAACACGCTGTGGTCTGAGGCCAGCATGGAATGAATGGCGTGCCCCAGTTCGTGTGCCATAGTGGAGACATCATCCGCCCGGCCCTGATAGTTGAGCAGCACCCAGGGGGTGAGATCGGGCACAGCCGTCAGGCAGAAAGCCCCGCTGCGCTTGCCCTTGCGTACCTCTGAATCAAGGTGATCCTGGATGAAGACCCGTTCGGCCATTTCGGCAAATGTTGGGTCAAAATCTTCAAAGCATTCCATCACCATGTCGTGCGCTTCGGCGAAGTTGTATTTCTTGTCCGATTTGGTCAGGGGGGCGTAGATGTCATAGCGGCGCAGTTTGTCCATGCCCAGCCATTTGGCCTTGAGGCGGAAAAAGCGCTGGAAGAGGGGTGCGTTCTTGCGGCACACATCCAGCAGGGTGTCGATCACCTCGTCGGGCAGGTCATTGGCCAGGTTGCGCGGGGTGATGGCAGCCGCGTAACCGCGCAGGTCAAGCTGCTCGTTGCGCCAGTCGCGCACCAGATTCTGGTAGATCTGGCCCAGGATCAGGCCATCCTGCCCGTAAATTTTGTATAGCTCCTGGTAAGCCTGGGCGCGCAGGGCAGGATCGTGATGGCGGGCATAAACCATCAGCTCGCCGCGGGTAACTTCCTTTTCTTCGCCATCCTCAGTGATCTTGAAGCTATAGCGGTTGGTGATGGTGGCATACAGGGTATTGAGGGCCGAAGCGCCGGTCACATCCTTGATGTTGATGATCTTTTCTTCCGGCTCGCTAAGGGTATAGTCCTTGAAGTGACGGATGGCTTCCAGCCAGTATGCCAGGTCGCCGGCGGCGGCCATCAGCGGCTGGGCGGCTTCATCCGGCAGGTCTTTCCACCACAGGCTGAAAAACAGGGTGCGATTGCTGAGCCCGGCCATGAACTGCTCGATGCGCGCCAGCAGGCTGAGGGCTGCCTGGTTCTGGGTGTCTTCCGAGAACCACAATTCAACAAAGGCATACAGCCTGTGCGAAAGATGGGTCAGGGTCTCCAGCTCCTTGAGGAGCTCCATAAAGGTCTTTGGATCAATGTCCTCCACGAGCTGTTCGCGGCGCTTTTCAAAAGCGGTGGTCAGGGTTTCCAACTGGGTGAAAGCGGCCTCCAGTTCCGGGCTGTCTGCTGCCGGAAAAAGGTCCGTTTTACTCCAGGTGGTCTGTTGGTAGGTTTGGTTTGGGTTCATTTTTTTCTTCCGTAAAATAGGGGGTAAAGTTTATTCATCGTTTGCTGGCGGTTGGCTGCCGGACCGCAAGTGCTGGCGCAGACGGTCGATCGGCTGGCGCTGGCCGCTTTCGGGGTCTTGATAATACCAGGTTTTCCAGCCGTTAGCCGGGCCGGGATGCACCTGGCGGGCGATCTGGTGGATGGAACCGCGCTGGCCCTGATACTCCAGGCTGCCGTCGGCCATGACGCGGGCAGTGGCGCCTCCATTCTCACCGTAGTACAGTTCCTGCCCGGGGGCGAGCAGGCCGTTCTCCAAAAGGGCGCCAAAGGGCAGCCGCCGCAGGCGGCGCGGGTTGGGTGTATCGAAGGCGGCTTCGGCGGCCGGGTTGGGCGGGATGGCAGCGATGCGTTCCCGGGCCAGGGCCACGTAATGCGGCTCCTGTTCAATACCGATCCAGTGGCGTTTGAGCTTGTGCGCCACAGCTCCGCTGGTGCCGCTGCCGAAGAAAGGATCCAACACCACATCGCCGGGATGGGTGGTGGCCAGCAGGACACGGTAGAGCAGGGCTTCCGGTTTCTGGGTCGAATGGGCTTTCTGTCCGTTGATCTTGAGGCGTTCCCTGCCCACGCAAAGTTTGATCTGCCAGTCGCTGCGCATTTGCAGCTCGCCGTTGAGCGATTTCATGGCGTGGTGGTTGAAGGTGTAGCGTGCGCCGCGTTCCTTTTGCGCCCACAGCAGGGTCTCGTGGGCATTGGTGAAGCGCACCCCGCGGAAGTTGGGCATGGGGTTGGTCTTGATCCACACGATGTCATTCAGGATCCAGAAATTGAGGTCCTGCAGGATGGCGCCCACCCGGTAGATGTTGTGATACGAACCGATCACCCACAGCGTGCCGTTCGGTTTGAGCACCCGCCGGCAGGCAGCCAGCCAGGCGCGGGTGAAGTCGTCATAGGCGGCAAAGTCGGCGAATTGGTCCCAGCGGTCATCCACGCCGTTGACCCGCGAGCGGTCCGGCCGGCGCAGTTCCTGACTCAGTTGCAGGTTGTAGGGCGGGTCGGCAAAGACCAGATCGACCGATTCCTCCGGCAAGCCTTGCAGGATGTGGATGCAGTTTCCTTGCAGAACCTGGTCCAGCGGCAGGTCGGGATGCGGACAGGCGGGTTTGTTTTGCATGGGTTGATTTTATCACTGTTAGATGCAGGTCAATTAGCGATTGGTCAATCAGGGATTGGGGGAAGCAATAAAACTCACGTTATGATCTCAACTCCCGCAAGGATTTCCAGGGTGAGTGATTTGCGCTTCATCAGATCATCTTGCCGGAGGACATCGATATAATCGGGTTAATCCTCAATACAGGGTTTGCACAGGTTCTTTTCGGCCACGTCTTGCATGCGGTCCTTGAAATTCCAGGTGGTGATGTTGACTGGCTCAATGCGGATGGCCACTTCCTTGTCCTTTTTGGAGAGCAGGCCGCGGGCCAGATCGTTGTCGGTGCTATTCAGGTAACGCAGCAGCAGAGTCTCGAGCACAGCCGCCCCTTTTTCTGGCTCGATCACGGCTTTGGCCTGGCCGCGCATGCCGCAGTAAGGCGGCAGGTCGCTGGCAATCTCAAAGCCGCAGCGCGGCTCGTTTTGCAAATAGCGCACCACTCGGGCGGATTGCTGCGTGGCACAGTAGATCGCCCCGTCCAGAGAGACATACCACAGCGAAAGGGTCAACGGCCAGCCGCTCTCGGTGACGCAGGCCAGGCGCAGCGGGATGATGGTTTGCTGCATGAAGGATTGCATTTCGGGTGTGAACATGGGTACCTCCTGTGGTGATTAAGGCCATGATAGCACAAAGACAATGTAAAATGTACAGTGAAAAAGGGAATCAGAGATCAGTCAATCAGTAAACCAGGAAAAACAAAAAGAGGATACCCATGAACTGGATACAGGATTTATTCAACACTCCCAAGCCTGTGATCGCCATGTGCCACTTTCATGCCCTGCCCGGCGACCCGGACTATGACCCGCACAAGGGCATGAGCTGGGTGACCGACCAGGCACGGGCGGATTTGCTGGCTTTGCAGGCGGGCGGCGTGGATGCGGTCATGTTCTCCAATGAGCGCAGTCTGCCCTACCTGACGAAGGTCGAGCCGGTGACCACCGCCGCCATGGCACGGGTGATCGCCGAGTTATACACCGACATTACCGTCCCCTTTGGCGTGAACGTGCTGTGGGACCCGGCCGCTTCGCTCGACCTGGCCGCGGCCACGGGGGCAACCTTTGTGCGCGAGATCTTCACCGGTGTGTATGCCAGCGACTTTGGCTTGTGGAACACCAACTGCGGGGAAGTCATCCGCCACCAGCACGCGATACACGCGGAGGATGTGCGCCTGTTCTTCAATATCCAGCCTGAGGCGGCACGCTACCTGGCCGACCGTGACCTGGCTGACATCGCCCGCTCCACGGTCTTCAATACCCGTCCGGATGCACTGTGTGTCTCTGGTCTGACGGCCGGGGCCGAGACCTCCCTGCAGGCACTGCGTATTGTCAAGGAAGCTGTGCCCGATACCCCGGTGTTTGCCAATACCGGGGTGCGCCTGAACAACGTGGCCGAACAGCTCTCGGTGGCAGATGGCTGCATCACCGGCACGTGTTTCAAGCGGGATGGCTATATCTGGAATGAAGTCGATGCGCATCGCGTGAAGGCTTTCATGGATAAGGTGAGGATGGTGCGGGGGTAAGAGAATGAAAATGGCGGACGAGGGCAGTGGAAATCGATACCACCGCCGCAGTGCTGTGCAAACGTTTCACCATGCGCGCGAATTGCGGGGTAACCAGACCGATGCGGAACGGATGCTGTGGCAAGGGTTAAGGTTGCATCAAATGGGTGACCTTCGTTTTCGCCGTCAGCATGCGATTGGACACTATATCGTTGATTTTTGCTGTTTGAAACCAAAGCTGATCATCGAAGTCGATGGTGGGCATCATCAGCAACAGAAAGAATATGATGATGAACGCACGGCTTTTCTGGCAACTAAAGGGTTTCGCGTGATGCGCTTCTGGAATCATGAGGTGCTGAATGACTTGGATGCTGTCTTGCAGGAGATTTTGAGGGTAGTGGAGGAGATGAAGCAAGGTTCTTAACTTTCTTGATTTCTCTCTGGGGTTAACCCTATCCTAACCTTCCCCATTTTTCTTCGAAAAATAAGGAAGGCATATGGCGGTTTTGTTTGCTGTGGCAGGTTCTAAAGATTTTGTTGAAAAGCATATTTTAAATTTTGGTTATGAAGATGGCTATAATTCACCTGTGAACACGAATTCACCATATGCTTCCCTTGATTTGCGGCTTTTTTGCAAATCGGGGAAGTTAGAAGGGGGTAGCCCTGTGGAGGACCCCATGCCTCGAATCGCAATCCACACGTAAGAAATTCCTCCCCCCGACTGGCAAAAATTCCCTTCCCATTGTATACTGATTTCATCTATAATTGAATCATGCATAACTGAATTTTTGAACTGAAAGAGGGCCGCGATGAAAGTTTCCGTTTCACAACAACAACTCGCCCACGGTTTAGGCATTGTCTCCCGTGCCGTATCTGCCCACAGCACCCTGCCGGTGCTGGCCAATATCCTGGTGGCAACCGATGAGGGCCGCTTGCGCCTCTCGGCCACCAACCTGGAACTGGGCATCTCCTGCTGGATTGGGGCAGATATTGTTGAAGAAGGTGCAATCACCGTCCCGGCCCGTACTTTTAATGATCTGGTGGGCACCCTGCCCAGCGACATGGTCAAGCTGACCCTGGATGAGCGCACACAGTCTTTCAATGTGGTGTGCGGCACCTCCAATACCGACATCAAGGGCATTGACGCCCAGGAATTTCCACCCATGCCGGTGCCCCATCTGGAAGACGGCATTGAACTGAACGTGGCCGATTTCAAGGAAATGATCCAGCAGGTGGCCTTTGCCGCTTCGGCTGATGATGCCCGTCCGGTTTTGCAGGGTGTGTCGATGACAGTGGAAGGCAGCGAGATCACCCTGGCTGCCACCGATGGTTTTCGCATTTCCACCCGCCGCTCCCGGCTTTCCAGCCCGGCAGACAAACCGATGAGTGCCATCATCCCGGCCCGCGCCCTGAGCGAACTGGCCCGCATCACTTCCGACGGCAAAGAAACAGTGTACATGGTCGTGCCTCCTGGCCGCGGACAGGTGCTTTTCCATATGGAAGACGTGGAGCTTGTTTCGCAATTGATTGACGGCAATTTCCCCGATTACCGGGCCATCATGCCGCAGTCCTTCAAGACGACCACGGTCGTTTCCACGGCGGCCTTCCTCAAGGCCTGCAAGCAGGCCGAGATCATCGCCCGCGAGGGCAACAATGTGGTGCGGCTTAACATCAAACCCGGACAGGACGGCCCTGGCTCTGTGGAGATCACCGCCCAATCGGAAGAGACTGGCTCGGGTGAGGCGATGGTGGATGCCACGGTGACAGGCGCAGAGTTGACCATCGCCTTCAATGTGCGTTTTTTGCGGGAATTACTGGATGTGGTCAAAGCCCCCAGTGTGGCGCTGGAGACCAATGCCAACAATACCCCTGGCATGCTGCGCCCGGTGGGTAATGATGATTTCAAGCATGTCATCATGCCCATGCATCTGGGCTGATATACGATGAAGGCTGCTTTGCTGATGTGCATTGCTGCCGGTCTGAATTGCTAAAAATGAACGCGGCTCCCGTCATAAAAAACGGGAGTCGTTTTGTTCCCCTACAGGTGCAAGAATGAAATTTACCACCACCACCACCGATCGCCATCGTTTATTGAACATTTATCTGTCGCTGGCGCAATACCCCATTCTGGGCAGCCGCATCCGGGCGCGCATGCGCAAGGAGTTGTTTGAACGCGGCATTGTCCAGCCCCAGGAATTTGAGGAAGAAGTGCGCCGCATGGCGATCCGCTCGCAGCGCCAGGAGGGTTTGTTGGATCCCTTTGGCGAGGAAGAGCCACACGCCTGGGAGATGCGTAAGGATCATATCCGCAATCATCTGACCGACCTGGCCTTTAGCCAGCACTTCCCTTTTGAGGAATTTGAGAAGATCGTTTCCAGCACGCTGGGCGAACGCGGCTTTGAGAGCGACAAGGAATTCCTGCTCTCGATGAATCCCGAGCTGACTCCGCTGGAATATGTGCTGCGTCAGGCCATGCTGATCGAGCGCATGCCGCCCGAAGAAAGGGCCGAGCTGGAGCACCGTCTGGAAGAATGCAAGGTGGTACTCATCCGCACCCTGATCAGCGATCAACTGCGCTACATTAATATTGCCAAGGAATGGTTCACGGCCGCCGACCTGGCCGACATCCGCCAGCGCAAGATCGGCTTTGGGCGTATCGGCGGCAAAGCGGCCGGCATGCTGCTGGCAGTGCGCTTGCTGGGCCGGGTATGCACCGAGGATATGCGCTCTTCAATGAAGACGGTTGAGTCGTATTTCATCGGGGCGGATGAATTCTATGCTTTCCTGGAGCTGAACAACTTCCTGCACTGGATGGATCAGAAATACAAGAGTGAAGATGAAATGCGGGCCGAGTTTCCGCAGATCCAGCAGTCTTTCATGGAAGCCGAGCTGCCGCCAGGGGTATACCAAAAATTGTATACCTTACTGCTCAAGATCGGCAACAAGCCGCTTATTGTGCGTTCATCCAGTTTGCTGGAGGATAACTTCGGCACCGCTTTTGCCGGTAAATATGAAAGCGTGTTCCTGGGAAATCAGGGCCGCTTCAAGGACCGTCTCAAGGCGCTGGCGCAGGCCATCGGGCGGGTGTATGCCTCAACCCTCAGCCCGGACGCGCTGCTCTACCGGCGCAGCAAAGGCTTGCTGGATTATGATGAACGCATGGCGATCCTGATCCAGGTGGTGCAGGGTGAACGCTTCGGGCGTTATTACCTGCCGCATGCCGCCGGAGTGGCTTTCAGCACCAACCTCTACCGCTGGGCGCCGCAGATCCGCCGCGAGGACGGGGTGGTGCGCCTGGTGTGGGGGCTGGGCACGCGTGCTGTGGACCGCGTGGGCAATGATTACCCGCGTCTGATCGCGCTCAGCCATCCCCTGCTGCGGCCCTATAAAAGCAGCCAGGAGATTGCGCGTTACTCCCAGAAATATGTGGACCTGATCGACCTGGAGGACAACCAGTTCAAGACCCTGCCCATTCAGGAGGTGCTCAATTCGGATTACCCGCCGCTGCGTTTTCTGGTGCAGATCGAAGAGGATGGTTATTTCTCTTCCTTGCGCAGCAATCTGGTGGATGATCCCACCCGGCTGGTGGTTACGTTTGACGAGCTGCTCAAACGCACGCCCTTTGCCGACCGGATGAAAGCCATCCTGCGCATTCTGGAAGATTACTACCGCAGCCCGGTGGATCTGGAATTTACCCTGCACATCCGCCAGCCGGAAAGCAACAACCCTTCGCTGTGCATTCAGATCGTGCAATGCCGCCCGCAAAGCCGTCTGGCAGAAACACAAATGATGCGCATTCCATCCGATCTGGTCGAAGAAGATATGGCCTTCCTGACCCATTTCATGGTGCCGCCGGGCAAGGTTGATCGTATTGATTATGTGATGTTCGTGCCGCCGGAAGGCTATTTTGCTCTGACCACGATGGAGCAGCGCCGCAAATTGAGCCGCGCAATTGGGCAAATGAATGCAGCCCTGAAGGGTCAGCAATTCATTCTGGTCGGGCCGGGGCGCTGGGGCAGTTCCAACTCCGACCTGGGGGTGCCCATCGGTTATGGGGATATTTACCATACGCGCGCCCTGGTGGAACTGGCTGGGCCGGGTATTGGCCCCGCCCCGGAGCCATCGCTGGGCACGCATTTTTTCCAGGACCTGCTCGAGTCGCAAATCTACCCGCTGGCCGTGCTGACAGATGACCCGGCTTCCATTTTCAATCAGCGATTCTTTTACCAGCAGCCGGATCACACCAGCACCTTTATTGATTTGGATCCGGAATTGAAAGATGCCCTGCGGTTGATCCGCGTGGGTGATTACCGCAGCGGGCATTGCTTGCGCCTGGTGATGGATGATGAACGCAGCGTGGCGGCTGCCTATCTGGTGCCAACGGAGGACGGCAGCTAAGGCTGGCTTAAACCTTGCATTCCATTAACAAATAAAACCCGGAGGAAAATTTCTCATGGGAGTTTAATGTATAATCAATGCTGGTTTGTAAGAGATGTTGTTTTATTGATCCAACAATGGTGAGTTGTATTATTCAATTGTAGGGCGGTGATATCAACAGTCTCACCTGTTTCATCTGGCTGAAAAATTGAAGGGTTTTCAGATGCTCCAGACAGCGTTCTGGCGGATTTATTGGGAATTATTGCTATTTTGGAGGGTTTTATGGGGCGTTTTTGTCGTTATTTTCTGGTTATTGGTATCGTGCTTGGACTGGTTCTGCCCGTTGCAACAACGGTTTTTGCCCAAAGCCCCACCGCTGAGATCAGCGCTGCGCTGGCATTCTCGCCAACCAAGATCGCCTTGCGCAGTTTTTCTCGCCTGACGATCACCTTGAGCAATGCCAATGGCACTCCATTAACGGATGCAGCTTTTACCAACACCTTCCCGGCTGGTTTGACCATTTCCGATCCGGCAAATATCATCTCCACGTGCGCCGGCTCGGTTACTGCCGCCCCTGACGGCCTTTTCATTTCCCTGAGCGGCGGCACGGTGCCCGCCAATGGCAGCTGCTCGGTGGCAGTGAATGTCGAGTCGTCTGTTTCCGGCCTTGTGACCAATACTTTTCAGGCTGGCGATTTGACAGGGTATCACGGTGCGGCCTTTGTCTCCAATGCCAACCCGGCCAGCGCAGACTTGACCGTGGCCACCTTTGATTTCAACGCCGAGATCAACAAGAGTTTCAACCCGATCAATATCGCTCCCGGGGATGTTTCCCGCCTGAGCGTTTCCATTTACAACTCCAATACATTTGCATTGGAAAATGCCTCCTGGACGGATGACCTGGAGGCTGTCATGCCTGGCCTGTACATTGCCGACCCGCCCAATGTGACCACCCTTGGCTGTGGTGCATCCCCTTCGGTGACGGCTATGGAAAATACGACAATCCTTTCGCTGAGCGGCGCCACGGTTCCCGCCCAGGTAGGGCCGATGGTGGGCACTTGTACGGTGCAGGTGGATGTCAGTTCAATCACCCCGGGCAACCTGATCAATACCGTCCCCGAAGAAAATCTTTATTCCACCGGAATGGGGGGAACGGTTTCCATCAGTAACACGGACCCGGCCAGCGCCACCCTTCAGGTGGATGCGATCATTGCGCCTTCCATCACCAAGGCTTTTGCCCCCAGTACGATCTGGGTTGGACAGAACAGCCGCCTCACCATTCGCATCACCAACAACGACCTGACCCACGATCTGACCCAGCTTTCCTTGACAGACGTGTTAAATGACCCGGCCCCGCATAATGTGGTTCTGGCAACCACAATCAACCCTTCGCTCACGGGCTGCGGCGGTTCTGCTTCGCTGAGCGCCTTTTCGGGTTCAAGCACCCTGACCCTGTCCAATGCCCAGATCGCTGCCAACACTACCTGCCAGATCCAGGTGAATGTAACCTCTTACACACAGGGTGAATATACCAATGATATCCCGGTGAATGCCATACAAAACAAGCAGGGGGTGAGCAATATCAGCCCGGCCCAGGCGAATTTGAATGTGCAGTCAGTGGGCATTGGCAAGGCTTTTTCGCCTACCACCATCCAGGCTGGCCAACTCAGCACCCTGACCATCACGCTGCGCAACCCCACCGGCAGCGCCTATACCGGCGTATCCATTGCCGATGTGATGCCCGGCAATGACCTGATCCTGACCGGTACCCCGGCCACCACCTGTGGCAGCGGTGTGGCCGCCATTACCACTACCAACCGCGCCAATGACACCATCCAGCTCACCGGCGGAACGGTGCCTTCGGGCAGCGTAACCACACCGGGGACCTGCACCATCACGGTCAGCGTGACCACGGCGGATACCGCCCTGACAGCTTCCCATATCAATGACATCCCGGCCGGTTCGCTCAGCACTGATGTTCCGGGGATTACCAATACCTTGCCGGCCAGCGCCACGTTGAATGTTCAGGCCCTGAGTATTGGCATCCTCAAAACCTTCTCGCCAACTTCTTTTCAGGCGGGGGGCACTTCCGTTGTGCGGGTGACCCTGCAAAATCGCACCAGCTCTGCCATTCATGTCACCCAGCTGATCGATGACCTGCCCAATGGCTTGATCCCGGACCCGGCCACAGCTTCGACCACCTGCGCCAATGGCCAGGCGGTGGCCGTTGCCGGGCCGCCCAACACACTCACTCTTTCCGGTCTGGATGCCAGCGGGGCAGCCATCCCTCCGGGCACTGTGGCCAATCCCGGCACCTGTTATTTTCAGGTGACCGTGACCGCAGCCAGTTCCGGCACCTACACCAACACCATCCCGGCCAATCGTATCCAGACGGTGGAGGGCCTGACCAATCTGGACCCCGCTTCGCAGCCGATCACGGTATATGCCACCGGCCTGGGTTTGACCGGAGATAAAACCTTTCAGGACACACCCATCATCGCCGGCGGCAACTCGCGGCTGCGCATCAGGCTTTATGCTCCGGCAGACATGGCCATCACCACTTTGACTGTAACTGACAATCTGCCGCCTGGTGTGACGGTCAGCAATTCTTCCCCTGCGACCAACACCTGTAATGGCTCCCTGAGCGCCCCAACCGGATCGGGCACCATCGAGTTGACGGGCGGCAGCATTGCCCAGGGTGGCAGCTGTACAATAGTCGTGTATGTGACCAGCAGCACCGCTGGAGTGCATACCAATACCATCTTTGCAGCATCTCAAATCAGCAACGATCAGGGGCAGCGCCCACCCAGCAATTTGACCGCCAGTCTGACCGTCAGCAATTTAACGATGAGCAAGGCTTTTTATCCCGATACGGTCATGCCCGGCGGCCGTTCCACCCTGACCATCACCTTCCGCAATACCAATGCCTTGCCCCTGGTCAATTTTGGCGGTACGGACAACCTGAACACGATGGGCGGCACCAACTTCACCATTGCCTCTCCGGCCAATGCCACCACCACCTGCCCTGGGGGCTCGGTGACCGCTAACCCTGGTCAACAGTTGATTACCCTCAGCAATGGCACCGTGCCCGCCCAGGTGAGCGGGGTGCCTGGCATTTGCACGGTCAGTGTGGATGTGATTGCTTCGACCTCGATCTCGCCATTGCCGGTTACCCGCACCAACACCATCAACAGAACCAGTGTGATCGGTACGATTCAGGGAACTGGAACCACCATCCGCCCGGTGGCGAATGCCACCGCAGATTTGACTGTCACTCCTCTCACCCTGGGTGTGGTTAAGGGATTCGATCCCCTGACCGTGTTTGGCGGTTCTTCCTCAACCATGAGCGTGCAGTTGATCAATCCCAACAATGCCTACTTGACCGGCATCAAATTCACCGACACCATGCCGGCGGGCATGTATATTGCCAACCCGCCGAATTTCAATAACGGCACCTGTGGGGGTACGATCACGGGTACGCCGGGCGCCAACACCTTCGCTTTTAGCGGCGGCACGCTGGCGCCTTCCAAACGGTGCACGCTGAGGGTCAGCGTGACCATGAACGTCAACGGCAACCGCACCAACATCATCCCCGCAGGCGGGGTCACTTCCTTTAATGGAGCCAGCAATGCTCAGGCTGCCCAGGCTTCCTTGACCAATCTGCCTGGCGCCAGCATCAGCAAATACTTCATCCCGCCCGAGATGATCCTGGGTGAAACTTCCCTTTTGACCATTCAGGTGAAGAATACCGGTAATATTCCCCTTTCCAATCTGGGACTCACGGATACCTTGCCTGCCGGTTTGTTCATTGCTTCTACGCCGGCTGCTACCAATGCCTGCGGCGGCATACTGACAGCCAACCCCGGCGAGACGACCATCACCCTGGGCGCTGGCAGCATCATTGCCGGGCCTGACACCACCTGTGATATCGTTGTGCCGGTGCAGGCGAATGCCGCAGGTGTGTTTACCAACACCATTGCCAGGAACACCCTCATCACCAGTGAAGGCGCTACCAATACCGATCCGGCCGAGGACATCCTGACGGTCAGAGCTTCACCGGCCATGCAACTGGTCAAGACCCTCAATACTTCCGCCTCCGATCCGGCGCCATATTTGGAAGGGGACAACCTGGTTTACAACCTGGTAGTGACCAACACTGGCGACATTGACCTGACCAACGTAACGATTGCTGATCCCGGCCTGGTCTTTGGCACATGCACCCCGGCCCAGCCTGCCACCCTGGCCCCGGCAGCCACCATGACCTGCCAGGGAACACACGTTGTTACCGCAGGCGAAGAAACTGCCGGCACATACACCAATACCGCCACTGCCGACAGCGACCAGACCGATCCTGTTACTGATTCGGTAACCGTGCCTCTCAACCAGAGCAATATTCTGCTGATTGACAAGGTCATCACGACTGCCGCACCATATGAACTGGGCCATACGCTTTTCTATACCATCACCGCCACCAATTCCGGCGTTACCACGTTGAACAATGTCACCATCAGCGACCCGGGTGTCACACTGGGAACCTGTAATCCTGTCCAGCCTGCCACCCTGCTGCCCGGCGCAAGCATGGTCTGCCCGGCCAGTCACATGGTCAACCAGGCGGATGTGGATGCAGGCAGCTTCAGCAACACAGCCACAGCTGACAGCAACGAGACCGACCCGGTGAGCGACACGGTGAGCGTGACCATCACCGACAATGCCCGCCTGGAGCTGTACAAACAGGTAACCTCGACCGGCCCATACAACACCATAGGCAAACGCATCACCTATGACATCTCGGCCGTCAACACTGGCGACAAGACCCTGACCAATGTGGTCATCACCGATCCCGGCGTGGGGGTGACCCTGCAAACCTGCACCCCACCCCAACCGGCCACCCTGACCACCGGCCAAATCCTTTCCTGTACCGCCTATCACGACGTGACGGCCGGGGATATCACCGCCGGCGGATACAGCAACACCGCCTTTGCCGATAGCGACCAGACCAGCCCGGTCAGCAGCACTGCCCAGGTGGTGACCCAGACCCCGACCATTGATCTGATCAAGACCGGCACGCTGGATTTGGGTGGAAATGGACGGGCTGACGCCGGGGATGTGATCTATTACACCTTCACAGTGACCAATACCGGCGAAGTGACCCTGACCAATATTAATTTGATCGACATTGTGGGCGGGGTCACGCTCAGCGGCGGGCCGATTGCCAGCCTGGACCCAGGTTTGAGCGATAGCACCACCTTCACCGGTTTCTATGTGTTGACCCAGGCAGACGTGAACGCTGGCAGCTTTACCAACATCGCCTCGGTCACCGGCTTTCCCCCAGTTGGTTCACCGGTCAGCGACGTGGATGACGATACCCGGCCCTTGCCGGCGGTGCGCGCCATCAACCTGGTCAAGACCGGCACCCTCGATCTTGGCACAAACGGCCAGGCGGATGCCGGCGACACCATCAGCTATGCTTTTACCGTGACCAACACCGGCAATGTGACCCTGACCAATGTAACCGTGACGGATACAGTCGGCGGGGTGACGATCAGCGGCGGCCCCATCGCCAGCATGGCGCCCGGCGCCAGCGATAGCGCCGCCTTCACCGGCAGTTACACCCTGACCCAGGCAGATGTAGATGCAGGCAATTTCACCAACACTGCCACCGCCACAGGCACCCCGCCCAGCGGGGCAAACCCAACCGGAACGGATAACGATTCGCAAACCCTGCCGCCTTTGCCCTCCATTGAACTGGTCAAAACCGGCACCCTCAACCTGGGCGCCAATGCCCGGGCAGACGCTGGCGATACCATCACCTATGCCTTCACCGTGACCAACACCGGCAATGTGACCCTGAGCAATGTGACCATCAGCGATCCCGATTCGGTCATCTCTGGCGGCCCGATCAGCCTGGCACCCGGGGCCAGCGACAGCACCACCTTCACCGGCACCCATACCTTAACCCAGGCAGATGTGGATGCAGGCACTTTCACCAATATCGCCACCGTCAGCGGGAATCCGCCCAGCGGCGATCCGGTGACAGACACCGACGACGATACCAAAACCTTCACCCGCCAGCCCTCAATCGAACTGCAAAAGACCGGCACCCTCAACCTGGGCGCCAACAGCCGGGCAGACGCCGGAGACACCATCAGCTATACATTCACCGTCACCAACACCGGCAATGTGACCCTGACCAATGTGACCGTGACCGACACGGTCGGCGGGGTAACGATCAGCGGCGGCCCGATCGCCAGCCTGGCACCCGGCGCAGTGGACAGCATCACCTTCACCGGCAGTTACACCCTGACCCAGGCGGACGTCAACTCGGGCAGCTTTGCTAACACTGCCACTGCCACGGGCACCCCGCCGGTTGGGGATGATGTGAGTGACGATGACGATGATACCCAAACCCTGCCATCGGATGCTTCCATCAACCTGGTCAAGGCCGGCACCCTCAACCTGGGCGCCAACGGCCGGGCAGACGCCGGCGATATCATCAGCTATACCTTCACCGTGACCAACACCGGCAATGTGACCCTGAGCAATGTGACTGTGACGGACACGGTTGGCGGGGTGACGGTCAGCGGCGGCCCGATTGCCAGCCTGGCACCCGGTGCAGTGGACAATACCACCTTCACCGGCAGTTACACCCTGACCCAGGCGGACGTCAACTCGGGCAGCTTCACCAACACCGCCACCGCCACGGG
>JAGVAB010000176.1 GCA_020060485.1 Anaerolineales bacterium | reverse complement strand
TTGAGCGCCACGCGCACAAAAGCCGCGGCTGCGTCCAGCCGCCACTCCAGGCGGTTGCGCACCGCCGGCACCTTTGCATACAGGCCCACCAGCAGCAAAACGCACAATCCCACAGCAGCAGCGAAAAACCACCAGCGGCGCTGGCGGCGTTTTTGTTGTCTTTGCGTGTAAAACATAGCCCTGATTGTACCAGAAAGTTTTGCCTGCCCGGCGAATCTTAAAATTTCCCAAACTTGTCTAGACAAATCTTGAATCGCGGCCTCATTTTTGCTATACTTAAATTGGCACTCCGAAAAGGCGAAACCGGCGAAAGCCGGTAGAGCAAAGTCCAGGACCTAAAGCCGCCGAGGCCAGGGAAACCAGACCGCCGAAAAGGGCAAACCTGGTGAAAGCCAGGGACGCAGAGTTATGGGTCTAAAGCCGTTTCTTCAGGATGTGGCCATGACCGCCAGACCGCCGAAAAGGCAAATCCGGTGAAAGTCGGAGGCGCAGAGCCGAGGGTCTACAGCCGATATATAATAGTACGGCCAAGACAGCCAGGCAGCCGAAGAGTGCCGCTTTCATTGAGACTTCCTGGGGTGTGTGCCTGGCAAGAAAGTGCTGCAAGCCAGGCACACACTTTTGATTAACCCCCAATCCTGTCGTTGCAAGCCCGCAAGGGCGACCCGCACCTGCGGTGGGGCAAGTGAGCAATCCCCACCACAAATTTGGAGATTGCCACGTCGCGGCACAGCCTCTCCGCGCGGCGGCAACACAATCCCGTTTCCCTGATATAATCGGCCACATGAAATATCATGTATGGACCGAAGGCTGTCAAATGAATGTAGCCGATTCCCTCCGGGCGGCATCCGCCCTGGAACGCTTCGGCTACGAACCCACATCACGCGCCGACGAGGCCGACGTGATCGTACTGAATACGTGTATGGTGCGCCAGAGCGCCGAAGACCGCGCCTATGGCCGCCTGAACGGGCTGCGTCCGCTGGCCAAAAAGAACCCCGATCTGATCGTGAGCGTGATGGGCTGCATGATCGGCGTCAAGGGCAATGCGGCCCTGCAGGAGCGCTTTCCCTTCATCAAGATCGTCTCTGCTCCTTCCGACATCCGCCCGCTGGTGGAATACCTGGCTGAACACACTGAGCGCCAGTCCGAAGAGGCGCAAACCGCCGAGCGTTTTGCCTGGATGGACGGTGAACTGGCCCTGCCCTCCAACGAACAAAACCGGCTGGTCTCGGCCTACATCACCGTCATGGACGGCTGCTCGCACGCCTGCGCCTATTGCATCATCCCCTCCAAACGCGGCGGCGAAAAATCCCGCCCGCCGGAGCATATCCTCTCCGAAGCGCGATTAATGGTGCAGCAAGGCGTGAAAGAGATCATCCTGCTGGGACAGATCGTGGACCGCTATGGCAAAGACCGCCCGGACTACCCCACCCTGGCCGGGCTGCTGCGCCAAATGAATGAGATTGAGGGCCTGCAGCGCATCCGCTTTCTCACCTCGCACCCCAACAACATGACAGACGAACTGCTGGAGGCGGTGGCAGAACTGCCCAGGGTCATGCCGCACATCGAAGTACCCAACCAGTCCGGCGACGATCAAGTGCTGACCAACATGCGCCGCGGCTACACCGCCGAAGACTACCGCCAGTTGATCGCCCGCATCCGCCAGCGCATCCCGGGTGTCTCGATTGCCACGGATATCATCGTCGGCTTCCCCGGCGAAACCGAAGAGCAATTCCAGCACACCTATGACCTGCTGGCCGAACTGAAACTGGACGTGGCCCACCTGGCGCGCTACTCACCGCGCACCGGCACCCTCTCGGAACGCAAGATGGAAGACAATGTGCCGGACGAAGAAAAATGGCGCCGCTTCCGCCTGCTGGAAGAACTCCAGGAAGGCATCTCCACCGAGATCAACGCCCGCTACATCGACCAGACCGTGGATGTGCTCTTTGAGGAAAAGAAGAAAGGCCGCTGGCGCGGGCGCACCCCCACCTACAAGCTGGTTTTCGTGGAATCAGAGGACGACCTGCGCGGCCAACTGCTGCCGGTACGCATCACCTGGAGCGGCCCGTGGTCCATGCGCGGCGAACTGCACGAATAGTCACATTCCCGCAGGCAATCAAACCTGCGGGAATGTTTTTTATCCTTTAAATTGATCCCGCCGTTGGTTGGTACTCTCCCCAAAATTCCTTATAATAAAAGCATTGAACCATATTCATGGTCAATCAGGGAGGTAAAATGTCCATCAAACGCCTTTGTACTTTACAGGCAGGCCGGTTGATCAGTTTGGTTTTGCTTTTTTGTTGCCTCACAGGCCTGTCCCTGCTTCTGGCAGCCTGCAACCTGCCTGCATTCTCCGCAGCATCCGGTATGGACCCTTTCGAGGACGGCCTGGTGGAGAACTACCAGCCGCAAACCGACCCCGCCTCCCTGCCGCGCCAGCCCCTCAGCCCCGAACAGGAGGAAGTGCTGGCCGTATATGGCTACCCGGGCCGCTTCACGATCCTCTTTTCGCAGGATGAAGCCGGCACCCCCATTCGTCAGGAAACCTGGTATTTCGATGCCAACGGGTATGCGGTCACTTTTCGCGATGGCATGACCGTCAGCGAAACCTCGGAAGCAACCGCCGCGCCCGGCCTCTCCCCCTATACCCCTGAGCTGTTCACCGCGCGGATGGATATCGATCAACTGCTGGCAGTCACCGGCCAGACCAGCTTCCGCATCCAGTCCGCCAACCAGAGCGGCCTCGAAGAGGGCAAACAGGTCTCTTTGACTGGCCTGACCGCCGGATTCGAACGCGGTGAGCTGCGTTTTCTGGAAGCCATACCTGTGGAAGGTCTGGCACAACCAGCCGCATCCACCGCTGCCAGCGGCTATACGCTTACCGATTTGGAACTACCCCACAGCGGGAGCAATACCCTGACCGTCACCGTCAACAATCCCGACGGCAGCAGCTATCAAACGCCGCTCACCATCCAGATGAACTTTGACGACAGCGGTCTCACCTATCAGGACACTGTTTCAGGGATGAGCCTGCGCCTGAAACGACTGGCACCCAATCAATACACGGCCGCCCTGGACGGCGGCGAAACTGCCACCCTCACGTTCAGCGAGTCCGGCTGGCGGCTGCAAATGGGCAGCATCTACACTATGCAAAGCGGCCTGGCAGCAGAGCAAACCGCCCCGTCCCCCGCCGCCAGCATGGGCCGCATCTTCCTGCAATCCCAGCGCGACGGCAATTGGGAGTTGTATTCCATGAACGAGGATGGCAGCCAGGTGGTCAGACTGACCAATGATCCGGGGGAGGATAACCTGCTCGGCTGCTCACCGGACGGTCAATGGATCGCCTTCAGCTCCGAGCGGGAGGGCAAGACCGACATGTACCGCATGGACCTGACTGGCGGTAACGTCCAAAAATTAACCGACATCGAGATCGACTATTTTGCCAATGCCCAATGGCTGGACAACCAAACCATCCAATATATCCATTTGCTCACCATGACCTACTACCGGCTGGATCTGGCCACCAACCAGATCGCCGAAATCGATGAGGCCACTGCTGCCAGCGCCCCGCCGCCCAACTCTGTTGCCTTTCAGGGAGCTGTCTTATCGATCACATTCGAATACGATGGAGAGCAAACAGACACCGAAATTTTGTTAACTGAAAATGGACAGGAAACCAAACTTACCAACGATCAAGGCATCCGTCAGTTCAGCCCGGTCTGGTCGCCGGACGGCCAGCGCATTGTTTTCTCCTCCCAGGAAGACGGCGACATGGAACTGTACATCATGGATCGCAGCGGCCAAATCCTGCAAAAGCTGACCGATAATACCGTACCCGATACGGCGGTCTGCTGGCTGAAGTAACTGGCGCGCCTGTACGCATCACCTGGAGCGGCCCGTGGTCCATGCGGGGGGAATTGGTAAAGTAAACCCAAACTTCCGAAGGTTTTGAACCTTCGGAAGTTTTTTCTGAGCATTCCTATTGACATTTTTGCCCAATGGTTCTATATTTCCAGCAACCATTCCAGCCATCCATACAGCCAGTTTCATGGGGGCAATCTATGACAGGCAGTAACCGCTCAACAGAAAAAAAACGCACCGCGCGCCATCTTTACCATACAAAACCTCATCGCAAATCCACAACCCCAATCCCGGGATGGGCTGCCCCACCCATTCTCTTCCTGCATTTCGCTGGAAGCTGGCCGTCTGTTCTCTCCCGCGGCCGGGGCACAATGTAGATCCATCGTCCATTCAAATCCATACAATTCTTATGTACATACGAGGTCTGCCATGAAGAGAAACACACCATTGATCCTGATCCTGCTGGTTGCTTTTTCGCTATTCCTTGCAAGCTGCAGCCCGGCGGCCGCGCCTGAAGCGCAGTCCGTTGAACCGGCGCCAACGTCCCTGCCTTCCCGAACATCCGCGCCAACCGAAGCGCCGCCCGCGCCAACTGCCGCACCCACCGCAGTTCCCGAACCGATTGCCTGCACGATTGCCTTTGAAAGCGACCGCGACGGCAATCTGGAAATCTACCGCATGGCGCCTGATGGCAGCGATCTGGTCAACCTCAGCAGCAATCCTGGCGATGATTTTGAGCCAGCCTGGTCGCCGGACGGCAAGCAGATCGCCTTTGCTTCCAACCGTGATGCTGGTGAGGAGGGCGGGCAATCCATTTATGTGATGAATGCCGACGGCAGCGGATTACGGCAATTGACTTTTAACTACTGGAGTAATTGGCCAGCCTGGTCGCATGACGGCACTCAGATCACATATACAGGTGACGATGATATTTTCATCATCCATGCAGATGGCAGCGGTCAACCGGTTAAACTGACCAATAGTCCAGAAAGAGATAGAAAATCCACCTGGTCGCCGGACGGCAGTAAGCTTGCCTGGTTATCAGCAGAGCAGGATGAATGGAATATTTTCGTCATGGATTCAGATGGCAGCAACCAGCAAAAACTGACTCATAATGGCAAAGTCCATCATGTCCAATGGACGATTGATGGACAGCTTTTCAGTATCTGGGATCATCCGGAAGGTCTCTGTAGAAAATGTGTGATGAATGCAGACGGTTCAGACATCATTGAAGCAGGCGGCAAAGGGGAACTGCAGCGCTTCCTGCCCTTCTGGACCCTGGCTGGTGATCGGGTTGAATGTATTGGGGGAGAAAATATAAAGACCCCGGACAGTGAGATCTATCTGGTCGGCGAGATCTTCCCGGATGTCTTTTTCAACCTCACCAACCACCCGGCCGAAGACCGCAACCCCGCCTGGCCGGCAAATTGTGGGCCTGTTCACGAGGCTGCCACCGCGGATCAAGAACAGCCTCAGGATGCAGACTCCATCGTGATCGGCTATGCCGGAGATGAGCAGTGGCAGGTGGACCGGAAGAATGACTTCCAGAAAGCCTGCGATGAACTCGGCATTCAGTGCATCTATGGTGAAATTCCTGAACTGATCGCTTTGGGAGCGGATGCCATTGTTCAAAACTCGAACACCGTGGCTGCAAACGGCCTGTTCCCCGCCGTTCAGGAAGCCAAAGAAAAAGGCATCCCTGTGTTCATTCTGGATGCAGAGACAAATATCGACGGGGCGTACAGCGTTACCATTGACCATCAATTGTGGGCGGAGACCAGCCTGGTGTGGATGTTTGAGAAAATGGGCGGCAAAGGCCAGTTTGGATATTTCGACCTGGATCCCTTTAACCGCTACTCAGACACGATCAACAAGCTGTTAAAGCGTTACCCGGGGATTTCGGTTGCCGACAAACGGGACGGCAAATATGACCGCTCCAAGATAAAACCGGAATTTACCAACGAGTTCATCAATGTTTACCCCGAGTTGAAAGCCCTCTGGACCAGTTATGACCAAACCCAGGCGATCTGGAGCATGGAAGAAGGTGGCATCCCCTATGAAAAATGGCCGGTGATCGTATGCGAAACAACCCTGGACGGCCTGCTCAACTGGCAGAGGATACGGGGCGCCTATGCGGGCTTTGACTGCATCGCTCTTGCCAATCCGTCTGGCATCGCCTATGATGCGGCATATACCGCCTACTACCTGGTCAGCGGCGCCCGGATTGATGAAGCTGCCCTGGCTGGGCCATACGGCAAAAGTTTGTATGTGGATATTCCCGTGGTCACCAATGACAACCTTCAGGAATGGTTGGAACTCATGAAGAAAGACGAGCTATACAACGTCAATCAATTCATGACGCCGGAAGAGATTCTGGCCAAATGGTTTGTGGAAGATTAGGCAGATCATCAACCTGTCTGGTGCGGTCATGTGGCAAAGTGCATGACCGCACCCTGCTCCCCTAATTGCCTGATTGACGCATCTCCAAAAAAGACTATAATCCCCTGCATGAACAAATGGCTCAAATTCTTTCTCTCGGCAGGCATCGTGGCTGCCATGGTCGGCGTTTACATCTACTTCCGCCGTCCGCAGTTCTTCGGCAACGGCGGGCGCGACGCCCAGGTGATGCGCTGGATCCGCAGCGGGGGAGCCTTCCCCGAATGGGGCGTGCAGGCCGGTGAGCGTTGCGGTGACGCACCTTTCCTGCTGCCGACCAGCGGTTTCATCGGTTACCTGTGGAACGATTCCTTTCGTCCCGGCCACCATCACCAGGGTATTGACATCTTCGGCGTGCCGGTCAATGGCGTCACCCCGGTGTATGCCGCCTATGACGGCTACCTCACCCGCCAAAGCGGCTGGAAATCAACTGTCGTCATCCGCATCCCCGAAGACCCGCTGCAGCCTGGCCGCCAGATCTGGACCTATTACACCCATCTGGCTGACGAGAATGGCAATTCGCTCATTGCGGCGGACTTCCCGCCCGGCACAAACGAAGTACCGGTCAAGGCTGGCACGCTGCTGGGCACCCAGGGCAATTTCTCTGGCACACCGGGCAAGCCAGTGGGCGTCCATCTGCATTTTTCCATCGTGCTGGATGACGGCTACGGCAAGCTGAGGAATGAACTCGACATCAGGAATACCCTCGACCCCTCACCCTATTTCAACCTCAAGCTGAATGCCGCCAGCAATCCGGGTGAGATACCCCTCTGCCGGGATTAAGCTGTGTTGCGGCCAACCTGGCGCACTGCTTGCAACTGTATGCATCGCCCCAACTGTGGGGTCAAATCACCAATTCTGCACAGTACATGTGTCTTTGCAAGGAAAGTGTTCCTCCCGACGAAGCAATCTACTGGCCGTTTTCGCCTTGAATCTGCTTCAAAACAGAAGATTGATTCGCAAAACCGCAACGACACCCTGTTTTCAAGATGTACAGTAGGGAAATCATCAATATTACGAGCCATTTTGTGTGCCGGCTTGACATATAATTGGATCATAGATTTAACCAATCCTGCCTTCAAGGGAAAAACATGCTCTCTTTTCGCGAAATTGACTGCGGACTGCGCCAGCTTGGCCTGGAAATGAACAAGCCGGTCATCGTGCATTCCGCCCTCTCGGCCTTTGGTGAGCTGCGCGGCGGCGCGGATACCCTGTTGGGGGCACTGCTGGCGAACTTCAAAGGCGTGATGATGCCGGCCTTCACCTACAAAACCATGATCGTACCTGAAACCGGCCCCGATAACAACGGTCTCATCTACGGCAGCGGCAAGGATCTCAATCAAATGGCGGTGCCATTCCATGAGGACATGCCGGCCGACAAGCTGATGGGCATTCTGCCAGAGACCCTGCGCAAAATGCCCGAAGCCGAGCGCTCCAGCCATCCCATTTTGTCCTTCACCGGCATTGGAGTGGAAAACGCTCTGGACGCCCAGACCCTCGAGAATCCCCTGTCCCCGATCGGTGTGCTGGCCGGCGCGGACGGCTGGGTGCTGCTGCTGGGGGTGGATCATACGGTCAATACCAGCATCCACTACGCCGAAAAACTGGCCGGGCGGCGTCAGTTCCTGCGCTGGGCACTGGCCCAAAAGCAGATCACTGCCTGCCCCGGTTTTCCGGGCTGTTCCAATGGCTTTAACCAGATCGAAACCACCCTGAATGGCCTGACCATCAGAACCCGCATTGGCAAGGCCGAGGTGCAGGCCATTCCGCTGGCACCCCTGCTGCAAATCGTGGCCGACCTGGTGGCCGAAGATCACCAGGCCCTGTTGTGCAACAACCCGGAATGTGATCGCTGTCTGGCAGTGCGCTCTGCCCCGGCAAACGGAGAATGATCGCCGCCACAGACTGCCTCCCCGCGGTTTGCTTACCGGTGTCATCCCCGTCCTGCCTGGTGTGTGAATATTCCCCCTTTGTTGATTGACATACTCGCATTTCTCTGGTATCGTACACACAATGCGCGGCGGGCATACCCGCCGTATTTGATCCCTTGAATCCAGACTGGAGCGACCTTGTTTCTCCCCACCACCCCACAGGAAATGCAAACCCTGGGCTGGGACGCGCTGGACGTGATCCTGGTCAGCGGCGACAGCTATATCGACAGCCCCTATATCGGCGTGGCGCTGATCGGCAAGCTGCTCGTGCAGCGCGGCTACCGGGTGGGCATCATCGCCCAGCCCGACTTGCAAAGCGCAGCCGACATCACCCGCCTGGGCCAGCCGCTCCTCTTCTGGGGGGTGAGCGGTGGCAGCGTCGATTCGCTGGTGGCCAATTTCACTGCCGCCAACAAGCGCCGCCGCAGCGATGACTACACCCCCGGCGGGCAGAACGACCGCCGTCCCGACCGGGCCGTGATCGCCTACACCAATCTCATCAAACGTCATTTCAAAAACTCCTGCCCGATCGTGCTGGGCGGGGTCGAGGCCAGCTTGCGGCGCGTGGCGCACTATGACTACTGGTCCGACAGCATCCGCCGCGCCATCCTTTTCGACGCCAAAGCCGACATCCTGGTCTATGGCATGGCCGAACGAACCATTGTTGAACTGGCCGGGCGCCTGCACGCCGCTGAAGACTGGCGCGGCCTGCGCGGGCTAAGCTTTATCGCCAAAGAACCGCCCGAAGGCTATCTGGAGCTGCCAGCTTACGAGCAGGTGCAGAATGACCCGCAGGCCTTCATTGAAATGTTTCACCTTTTCTATCGCAACAATGACCCGCTCAACGCACGCGGCCTGTATCAACGTCACGGCGACCGGGTGCTGGTGCAAAACCCGCCCAATTTCTACCTCAATCAGGCCGAACTGGACGAGGTCTACGCCCTGGACTTTGAACGCGGCCAGCATCCCTATTATCAGGCGCAAGGCGCAGTCAAGGCGCTCGAGACCATTCGCTTTTCCCTTTCCACCCACCGCGGTTGTTACGGCGAATGCAATTTCTGCGCCATCGCCGTGCATGAAGGCCGCACTGTGCGCTGGCGCAGCCCGCAGTCCATCGAGGCCGAGGCCCGCCAGATCAGTAAACTGCCTGGTTTCAAGGGCTATATTCAGGATGTGAGCGGCCCGACCGCCAACATGTATGGCTTTGAATGCGCCAGGAAACTGACCAGCGGCAGCTGCCAGGACCGCCGCTGCCTGACCCCCGAGATCTGCCCTGCCTTGAAGATCGACCACAGCCACCAGCTCGAATTGCTGCGCCGTCTGCGCCAGATTGATGGGGTCAAAAAAGTCTTTGTGGCCTCCGGCATCCGCTATGACATGCTGCTGGCCGACCGGCAGTACGGCCGCCAATATTTGCAAGAGATCGTTGAACACCACACTTCCGGTCAGCTTAAGATCGCTCCCGAACATACCGAGGAACACGTGCTGCGCCGCATGGGCAAACCTGGCACAGCCAGCCTGAAAAAATTCAAAACCCTGTTTGACGACCTGAACCACGCCGCCGGCAAGCAGCAGTTCCTCACCTATTACCTGATCGCCGCCTATCCTGGCTGCACGTTGAACGACATGCACAAGCTGAAGGCTTACGCCAGCCAACACCTGCGCCTCAACCCGGAGCAGGTGCAGATCTTCACCCCCACTCCCTCCACCTATGCCAGCGTGATGTATCACACCGGCCTCGATCCTTTCACAGGTGAGAAGCTTTTCGTTGAGAAAGACCTGGCAGGCAAACTGCGCCAGAAGCTGGTGGTAACCGAAAAACAAAGCCCGTCTCCGCTCAACCGCAGCCGCCGCAAACCCTGAATGGCGTCTCTTTTCGTCTTTTTTTCATTGCAAACGTGCCAAAAAATGACTTTATGCTATACTGTTTTTATCAAACAGGGTGCGTTTTCCGGCTTGTTTGCCAGGTGAACCAGCCCTGCAACAAACAGATTAACCACCAGAAACTTTCGGGCAGGGATCGGAAACATGGCCACAGACTCATCTCAGGCCTCACTTGAGCTGCTTTATAATATCAGCCGTGAACTGACTTCGTCGTTGGATCTGCACAACGTTCTCAGCCGGGTGCTGTTTTTATCCACTGAGAACGTCGGTGCAGAGCGCGGCAGCCTGATCGTACTGGACGAGAACCAGAAGCCGGTGGATGGCGCCATTGTTTACAATGGACAACTTGACCCTCACAAGGCCGAACAGCTTCAGGCCACCCTCGACCAGGGTCTGGCAGGCTGGGTGGTACAAAACCGGCAGCCTGTGTTGATTGCCAATACCGCCGAAGACGAGCGTTGGCTGCGCCGCCCCGATGATGATAAACGACGCACCGGCCCCAAGTCGGCCATCTGCATCCCCCTGATGGTGCAAACCGATCTGATCGGCGTATTGACCCTGGTGCATCCCGAGATCGGCTTTTTCAACGAAGCGCAGATAATCCTGCTGCAAACCATTGCTGCCCAGGCCTGCATCGCCATCTTCAACGCCCGATTGTACAACTCTCTGCAGGCCACCACCCACCGCTATTACGAACTCTTCGAAGATAACCTGACCCCCATCATCATCACCGACCACCAGGGCATGATCCTCGAAGCCAACCGTCTGGCAATCCGTTATCTGGGCGCTCCTCTGCAAAACCTGACCCGCCACAATATCACTGAACTGCACAAAGTTGATGAACAACAACTTGGTAAAGAAATGACCAATGTGCAACACGACCGGGTGGTTACCTATGAATCACAGCTCTATCCCCTGGAAGGCGACAGCCTGCCGGTGGAAATGCATGTGCGCCGTGTGACCATCAGCGGCCATGAAAACCTGCAATGGATCGTGGAGAATATCAGCCAGCGCAAAACCTTGGAGACCCTGCGCAATGATCTGACCTCCATGATCTATCATGATCTGCGCTCGCCGCTTTCCAATATCATTTCCAGCCTGGAAATGCTGCCCGCCATTGTTTCCAGTGAATGCAACCCGATGCTGGAGCCCATACTTTCCATCGCCAAACGTTCCACCGAGCGCATGCAGCGCATGATCAGTTCCCTGCTGGACATCAACCGCCTCGAAAGCGGTCAGCCGATCACCAATCCCAGCCTGGTGCAGCCCAAAGAACTGCTGCAAGAAGCCATCAAAGCCATGCAGCCCGTTTTTGACCACAAGGAGCAAGAGCTGCATCTGGACTTGCCGCAGACCATTCCGCAGATCAAAGTGGATGTGGACATGATCCGGCGGGTGTTGATCAACCTGCTGGACAATGCCAGCAAATTCACGCCCGCAGAAATGGGGATCACCGCCGGAGTCAACCTGACAGCCCCCGGAGAGCTGCTCTTCTGGGTGCAGGACACCGGTTCCGGCATCCCCCAGGAAGCACGCCAGACCATCTTCGACAAGTTCACCAGCATTTCCAAACCTGGCCTGCCCAAAGGCGTTGGCCTGGGGTTGGCGTTTTGCAAACTGGCCGTACAGGCACACGGCGGAAAGATATGGGTCGAGAGCCAGGAAGGCCAGGGCAGCCGGTTTACCTTCTCTCTACCCGTCCAGACCGAATAACCAACCAGTTCCATTCCTTTGCGAGGAGATACCATGAAAGAGATTGCACCCAGCATCCATATCGAAACCGGTTTTCAAGGTGTGACTCTTGGTGCCATCAACTGGCCGCACGGCCTGCTCTTGATCGATGCCCCCTCCCAGACCGAAGACATCCGTTCCTGGCGCGCGGCCCTGCTCAACCTCGGCGGAGGGATCGACCGGCTGCTGATCTATCTGGATGCCCACCCCGACCGCACTTTGGGCGGCCGCGGCATGGACTGCACCGTGGTGGCCAGTGAACAGACCGCCGAGGCATTCCGCAACCGGCCGGTGAATTTCAAGGGCTATCTGTCCGGCACCGGAGCGGATTGGGAAAATCATCCCCGCCTGGGAAATGTGCGCTGGTCGCCGCCCGAAATCACCTTCACCGAACAGATGCTGGTCTACTGGGATGATTCGCCGATGATCCTCGAATCCCATCCCGGCCCGGCCCAGGGCGCCATCTGGGCCATCTTCCCCGAGCAAAAGGTCATCTTTGTAGGCGATACCATTGTGGCCGACCAGCCGCCCTTCCTCGAAGATGCCGATATCCCCCGCTGGCTGGGACAACTGGACTTGCTGGGCAGCAAACGCTACCAGGATTTTCTGCTGGTCAGTGGGCGGCAAGGGCTGGTGCGGCAGGAGCACATCTCTTCCCTTAAGCAATTCTTGCGCAAAGTGGAGCGCGGCCTGGAAAAACTGGTACGCAAGGAAGCCCCTGCCGAAAAGACCGAAAGCCTGATCGAGAGCCTGATGAGCGACTTCGATGTCCCCAAAAAAAGCGAGTTACTCTACCAGCAGCGGCTGCAATACGGCCTTTACCACTACTATTCCGCCAGGTTCTTCCCGCCCAGCAGCGGCAACCCCGGCGAAGAAAGCTGACCGGCAGCCCATTTGGCTTCATCAGCCAGGCAGAAACCATGAACAACCGCAAAACACAAACCTCTTCCTTTGGTACAGGCCGGCATGAATCCCATGATGCCAGCGCCTTTTACGCGCGCAGCCTGTACCAGGAAAACCTGCCCCAGGAAGAAACTGTGCCTGCCGACCCTGCCCCGCTGGATGGCCCCGCTGATAATTGGCTGGACCGCATCTACTGCCAGAGCGCCGAGGATATGGCCTGCCTGCCAGGCGGCCGCATTGCGCTGGCCTTTACCTCACCACCCTATAATGTGGGCAAGGAATATGACGACAACCTTAACCTGCCGGACTACCTGGAACTGATCCGCAGGGTGGGAGAAGAAGTCTACCGCGTGCTGCTGCCCGGCGGGCGCTATGTGATCAACGTTGCCAACCTGGGCCGCAAACCCTACATCCCCCTGCACGCATTCTTTTACGATGTGCACATGCAGATCGGCTTTCTGCCCATGGGCGAGATCATCTGGCAAAAAGCGCGCGGCGCCAACGGCAGCTGCGCATGGGGAAGCTGGCGCAGTGCCAAATCTCCGCGCCTGCGTGACCTGCACGAATACCTGCTGGTGTTCGCCAAGCAGAGCTTTTCGCGCCCCGACCGCGGCCAATCCGACATCCAGGGCGACGAGTTCATGGCTGCCACCCTCTCCACCTGGGAGATCACCCCCGAATCGGCGCGGCGTGTCGGCCACCCGGCGCCCTTCCCGGTGGAACTGGCCGGAAGGGTCATTCGTCTGTTTTCCTACGTGGATGATGTGATCCTGGATCCTTTCCTCGGTTCGGGCACCACCTGCGTGGCGGCAGTGCAAAACCAGCGCCGCTATGTTGGCTTTGAAATCGCGCCGGAATACTGTCAGTTAGCCCGGCAACGGGTGGACGAAGCCCGCAAGGGCATGGAAGATTGATGAATATTCGCAAAGCCCTGCCTGAAGACGCTGCGCTGATCGACGCCCTCAACCAGACCTATTTCTATGAGGCCGGGCGGGATTTCCTGTCGTTGATCACCTCATCCTATTCGGAAATGGTTGTGGTTGAGGAACGCGGCGAGATCATCGCCTTCAGCGGCCTGGAATACCATGACTGGAACAACACCGCCAGCCTGATCGACATCTTTGTGCTGCCGGTCTACCGCCATCAGGGCATTGCCACCCGTCTGCTGCAACACCTGATCAGTATGGCCCGTACCACCCCTCACCGTTGCCTGCTGGCCGAAGCGCCCTCGCTCAACCCGGCTCTGCATTTATACCTGAAGAACGGTTTTCGAATCTGTGGATACAATGACCGTTATTACAGCAATAGCGGTCATGAAGCGGCCATGTACTTGTCGCTTGATCTGCAATGAGTGGCCTTGCCACTATCCATAAAGCTGGCTTGTGATGGACTTACAACTGATCGAACCCACCCCTTCCTTGAAGGAATCCTTTCTGGCAATGGCGGAAGAATACCAGGCCAACGGCGAATTTCGTTATGCCGCCCTCTTGCCGCAATTACACAATGATTTTACAGGGTATATCCATCGCCTGGGTCTGGATGCCGCCGGCATTGACCTGCCGCAAGACTATGTACCGCAATCCACGTTCTGGAGCGTGGTGGAAAACGAGGTGGTCGGTGTGATCCGCATCCGTCACGGTTTGACCCCCTGGCTGGAACAGGAAGGCGGCCATATTGGTTATGAAGTGCGCCCTTCCTATCGCGGCCAGGGTTACGGCAGACAGCAACTGGCCCTGACCCTGGACAAGCTGCGCCAGTGGGGCTGGGAACGGGTACTCATCACCTGCGATGCTGACAACCGCGCCTCGGCCCGCATCATTGAGGCCAATGGCGGGCAACTGGAAAACATCATCTTCATTCCCGAAAAACCGGTGCCCGTACGCCGCTACTGGATTGACCTGATTTCGTCTGACCAGACCTGACCCGCACACGTCCAGGAAGCAGACCTGCCGCGGCAGGTGATGATATAATCCCTCAAAAAAAAGAAGGTGCCATGCGCTATTCCCAACTCATCCCTCTGGTGGAAGCCACCCGCGGCCCGCTTGTCGAATCCATCCACGTCGGGGCGGCAGCGGTCGTCGATCCGCAAAACCGGCTGGTTGCCAGCCTGGGCGACCCCAACCTGGTGACTTTCCTGCGTTCCTCATCCAAACCCTTTCAGGCGCTGCCGCTGATCGAACACGGCGGCGCAGAAGCCTTCCAGCTCAGCAACCAGGAAATTGCCCTGATCTGCGCCTCGCACAGCGGCACCGAAAAACATGTGGCTGTGCTTGAAGCTTTGCAAGCCAAAATCGGCGTTGGCCCGCAGGATCTGCTGTGCGGCACGCATGCCCCCATGGATGCAGCCAGCGCTGCCGCCCTGCTGCGGCGCGGCGAAGCGCCCACCAGCCTGCACCATAACTGCTCTGGCAAACACACCGGTATGCTGGCCGCCACGCGCCTGCATCAAATGCCAAAGGAAGATTATATTCATCCCGACCACCCCCTGCAAAAAATGATCCTGCAAACTGTGGCCGAAATGATGGACATGCCCGTAGAAGATATTGTGCTGGGTACTGATGGCTGCTCTGCGCCGGTGTTTGCCGTTCCCCTGCACAACGCAGCCCTGGCCTTCGCCCGCTTGTGCGACCCCGCCGGTCTGCCCGAAGCGCGGGCGGCTGCTTTGCGCCACATTGCGCAAGCCATGCCTGCCCACCCGGATATGGTGGCCGGGCAGGGAAGATTTGATACTGCCCTGATGGCTGCCTTTGAAGGCAAAATCATCACCAAGGTTGGCGCTGAGGGCTATCAGGCCGTGGGCCTGATGCCCGGCCTGCTGGGGCCGGACAGCCCCGCCCTGGGCATCACCCTCAAGATCGCCGATGGCGATCTCACCGACCGGGCGCGGCCGGTGGTGATCCTCGAAATACTGCGCCAGTTGGGCGTGCCCTTCACCACCGTCCAGCAAGAGGCACTGACCCCCTTCGATATCCGCCCGGTGCGCAACTGGCGCAAGCTGGACGTGGGCCAATTGCGCCCCTGTTTTCAACTCAACATGCACACTGCCGGGGGATAAACATGAGCAATGAACTGAAAACCCTGCGCCAGCTTGCCAAAGAAGTTCACCAGCGCCTGTTATGTTTTTACGGGGAACCGGAATGGCGTCACCCCCTGCCGGCAGTGGATGAACTGATCTCGACCATTCTTTCGCAAAACACCAATGATGTCAACCGGGACAAAGCCTTCGACAGCCTGCGGGAACGCTTTCCCACCTGGGAGGAAGTGCGCGACGCCCCCACCACCGAAGTGGTCAAGGCCGTGCGCATCGCCGGGTTGGCCAACCAGAAAGGCCCGCGCCTGCAAAATGTGCTGCGCCAGATCACAGCCGAGCGCGGCAGCCTCGATCTTGACTTCCTGAAAGACTGGCCGGCAGAAGAAGTGCGTGCCTGGCTGCTCAAATTCAAGGGCGTCGGCCCCAAAACCGCGGCCATCGTCATGCAGTTCTCGCTGGGCCTGCCCGGCTTTCCGGTGGATACCCACGTTTACCGGGTCAGCGGGCGGCTCGGCCTGCGCCCGGACAAAATGAGCGTGGAAGAAGCCCACCCCCATCTGGCGTCCCTCTTCCCGCCCGAGACCTATGGCACCGCCCACTTGAACATCATCCGCCTGGGGCGCGAGATCTGCCACGCCCGCAAACCAGAATGTCCCGCCTGCCCCCTGCGCGGTGTATGCCCGTATGCTGAGAAGAAGGAATAGATTTTCCCACTTTGTATTCTAAACCGCTCACTTCGACAAGCTCAGTGGGCGGTTTTTCTTTTCTCAATTTTGGATAGAACTGCCATTCTTTTCTTAATAATACTCACATCTGAATTTGCGTTTTGATAGTAAATATCTAGTTTTTCCCAAGTTGGACAAAATCTTTCTATACTCATCAATGTAAGCAATGAATTTTCAACGACCATTTTTAGCAATTGAACATCTTCATTCCCCTTATCACTAAAATTACCAAGGTGAACCAACCGATTCCTTTGGCTATACAAATACCGTAATAGATCATCCAAGAATTGATCATTGGATTTCAACAACGTTCGTATCCTCTTTTCCACATCCTTGTGACTATAATTCCCCTCACCAGGCCCAAAAGCCATTAATTCAAGGATTTGCCACAAACTCAAATAACAATAAGGCCAATTCTCATTATCCAAAGCAATACAATGTTGTCTGAAAGCTTTAACGATCAATTTCTTAACAGAGGTTTCGCTTTGCTTATTAAAATATTTCAGTAAATTTTCTGCAAGAGATAATCTTGTTTGATCCAAATCCACTTTCTTATAATCTCTTGAAGGGAATGTTGTAAACCACAATTTGTCAAAGTTATTATTCTCATCAAAAACACCAAATGTTGGGGCTGGAGGAATTTTATTTATTGGAGTTGATCTTCCTGTCTCATATCGATACTCCATTCTTCTGCCGTTAAAAGACCAATTAAATGCTGATCTTATTAAATCATAACCTTCTTCCGCTTCTAGGTAAGCAGAAAAAACATCTTCACTCTTTAATTTAACTAATAATGGGATAAATGGACTTTGAAATATATTCTGATCATACGTATAATATTTTTCGACTCTTTCAATCCACGGAGCTAAATCATACTGCGAA
>JAGVAB010000012.1 GCA_020060485.1 Anaerolineales bacterium | reverse complement strand
TTGCTGCTTGGGTTGAAGATCAAGGATGCTGTTTTTTTCCGAAAACGCGTAATCGCCAGGCGTCCACACTGGACAGCTTTGTTGGTGGCTGTGATCGTGCCCTTGAGCCTGTTGGGGTTTGGTCTGTTGCATGTTCATGAAACCCGTGAGAGTTACACCGAATTTTATGTGGCGGCAGGCAGCGGGGCGCTGGATGTACCGGTGCGGCTGGTGGTTGAGAGTCATGAGGAACAGGTGCAATTGTTCACCCTGATCTGTCAGAACGAACAAGGAGAACAGGTGATCCTGGGGAATTACGAGATTTTCCCCAGCCAACGGGCAGAAATACAGATTGCGTATAGCCAATTACCGTTGCCGGGTGAAAAACTCCGGATCGCTCTCAACCAGCACAAAGGGTTTGTGGACTACCGCTGGCTGGAAATTTCGGGAGGGGATTGCCTCCACTTGACGGTGCTGAAATGATGGGTTGCGGAAGAAGCAAAACAATGGAATATATCTTGTTGACTCCCATCAAGAATGAAGAGACCTACCTGCCCATGCTGGCCGGTATGCTTGCCCGACAGACGACCCCGCCCGCCTTGTGGCTATTGGTCAATGACGCCAGCAGTGATAACAGCCAGGCCATCATCGACCAGCTGTGCGAGGATCACCCCTGGGTGTGCAGTGTGACTCTGCCGTTTGAGCATGGCGGCCTGGGCTTGCATTATGCGCGGGTGGTGGCAATTGGTTTTGAGGCTTTACAAAAAGAAGCCTTAAGCAGACAGATCAACTACGATTTGCTTGGCAAGGTGGATGCAGATGTGATCTTCGAGGCGGATTGTTTTGCTGCCCTGTCATCCGAGTTTTCCTGCGATCCACGGCTGGGAATAGCCAGCCCGTCGTTGACCAATGGCGAGCCAGGGCAGAAGGGGGTGAAAAAGGAGGTGGTCTTATCCGACCATCCTACGGACGGTATCCGCCTCTTTCGCAAGGATTGCTTTGATCAGATTGGCGGCAGTCCTTTGACCAGAGCCCCGGAAACCGTGGCCGAAGCACGGGCAGCAATGCGCGGCTGGACATTGCGCCGTTTTGACCAGATCGAGGCCTGGCACCGGCGGAAGACGCACAGTTCGACTTCTTTGTGGGCGCGCTGGGAAATGGCTGGTTCAGAACAGCATTACCTTGGATACCACCCTGTGTTGGTGTTGGGGCATGCTTTGTATGAATTGGTTTTCCGCTCGCCGAAATACCTCTTTCTGGCGCATCTGTATGGCTACCTGAAGGCAGTCTGGCGCCGGGAGGCGCACATCGAAGATGACGAGATATTGGCCTATTTTAGGCGGCAGCGATTGAAGGAAGTCTTGGGGCAGCTTCCAGCGTTGTGGAAACGGGCATGGCGGAGATGATCAAAGAAAAGGTGCGGTTTTTCGTACGCAGGCCGGATTTGATGCTTGCGCTTTTGGGGGTGGTTACCGGCGCGGCGGAGATCCTGGTCAGCAATCATTTTCGATTGAACCGGGCATATTTCGGGTATAGCATTGTCATTGCCTGCCTTTTTTACCTGGTCTTTCATGGCGTTTTTGCGGTGGTCAATAAAGAAACCCTGCAGGATCATTCCAGGCACAGTGCGTTGGTCTTTGCCGGGTTTTCTTTATTGACCCTGGTGTTTCTGCTGTCAAGTGTGTGGTATCTGCGCTCTACCACCGGTTATTCGCGCGGCTGGCCCTATGTCATCCTGTTTCTGATGGCAGTCGTGTTTACTACAGCGCAGATCGTTTTTTTTGAAACCTCTACTCAATGGCAGCAACGGGTAATATTGATCCAGATCCTGCTGCTGGGGATTGGTTTTAAGGCAAGCGGCTTCTTTCTGTATCCCACCATGACTGGCAATGATCCGTTCTATCATCTGAATTTCATTGAGCGGCTTGTCAGCCTTCAGCAGGTTCCGCTGAATGAGCCGTATACTTCATTTCCGTTGTTTCACATGTTGATCAGCATTTTTGGCCTGATGAGTTCCATCGATGGCAAGTCTGGTTTCTTTTTCATCAGTGTTCTGCAGTCCCTGTCCTTTGTCAGTGTATATATCATGGGACGGGTTCTTTTCGACCACAAAACCGGCCTGCTGGCTTTCCTGTTCTTATCCTTAAGTGATTATCAAATCCAGTGGGGGGTGCAGATCATTCCGATGACGGTGGGGGTAATGGTCTTTGCTTTGGTCTTGATGGGCGTAGTTTTGCGAAACCGGTACAGGAAAAACTATCGGGTAAAGTGGACGGTTTTATTGATCCTGTGGATCGTGGTGATGATCTTCATCCATACCCTTTCCAGCCTGATCATGATGTTTTCGGTGAGCTTTTTGTTTCTGTCTTTTGTTCTTTTTTCTCAAAAACAGACGCAGGGCAACCGCCTGCAATTTATCTCGATATCCTTCGTGTTGATCGCCATCATCCTGCCGGTAGTGTACTGGAGCTATAATGCCGCCACACCTGCCGAAACATTTTTGGCAAGGGTGGCATTGACCATCCGTATGTCTTTGCGCGAGGCCTTTCTGGGTGATGTGCAGATGATCTCTGGCGCGGGTTTGCTTTCGGAATGGCGGGTCTTTCTGGGTGACCTGGGGTGGGTATTGCTGCTGGTGCTGACCGTGGTTGGCATCTTGAGCTGTTTGCATGTATTTCGCCGGCAAGCCACCATTCTTTCTCTGGCTGTGTTGACTGGTGTACTGGTATTCACCACTTATGGCGGAGCATTGTTTGGTTTGCGCTATATTCTGCCTGCCCGCTGGATCTCCTTTTTGTATGTTCCGGCCAGTCTTTTCAGTGCATTTGGCGTGAAACAGGTGCTGAATTTTCACAGGGACAGCGAGGGGTTTTGGGCGCCGTGGATCCGAAAATGTTTGCTGGCATTGGCGGTGTTTTCGACGGTAGCCACGATGGTGACTTCGCCGCTGCGTTCCATGCCGGACAGCCCGCTATACCTGCCAGAATTGAGTATTCGCCCCGGGTTCTATAATGCCGAGGTCAAGGGTATGGATCATGCCCTGGCACAGCAGGCGGGGCAGATCGCGGCCAGCAGCAAGACAGGCCGCTATATCAAGCAGATCTCTGAAATTGACCCGCGCAAGCCATCAACCTATGACGGCAGTGCCCTGATCCTGGTGCGGCAGTTTGATTTGCGCAACGGTTTTTTCATCCCTTATCCCGATTATCAGGTGAGTGATTATGTTTTGCCAACAGCTGGCTTCAACCAATTCTTGCAGGATTTTTGTCTGAGGCATTATGATAATGGTGAAGTATTTTTATATACCGTTGCAAATTGAAACGCGGGTGAAGGACAAGGGACACCGTTGAGAAAACTTTGGGGCGAGGAAGAGGACATCCAGGCAGGCCAGGCTGGATCTGTTGCAGGCCGGGTTATGATCCCGGCGGTGTTGTTTTTTTTCATCGGGATCACCCTGGGCGAGGTATTAACCACCCGCGCAAATCCAATGATTGGTTTGGGGCTGCATGGATTAATGCTGCTGATGTTGATTGTACAAGGTGCGGTATCCAGGCGGCGGGTTGCCCAGCGCTTTTATTTGTCATTGGCCCTGGTGCCGTTGATCCGCCTGATAAGTCTTTCCTTGCCGCTGAGCGATTACCCATTCATCTACTGGTACATGCTGATCGGTGCGCCACTTTTTCTGGCGGCATTTTTCACCGCTCGGATGGCTGGAGTGAATATTGACCGTTTGTTGTTCAACCGGAACCGGTTGTGGCTTCAGGGGTTAGTGGCGCTTTCGGGTATCCTGTTGGGTTATGTGGAATACCTCATCCTGCGCCCACAGCCGTTGGTGGCTGAATTCTCATTCCGTTTGGTCTGGCAGCCGGCCTTAATCCTGCTGATCTTCACTGGATTGCTGGAGGAGGTCATTTTCCGCGGTTTGCTGCAACCCACGGCACGTGAAGCCATAGGCAGTTGGGGGTTGGTGTATGCCGCTTTGTTGTTTGCCGTGATGCATCTGGGTTACCAATCCCTGACAGATTTCTTGTTCGTGCTGGCTGTAGCGCTTTTCTTTGGGTTGGTTGTCCTGCGTACAGGCTCAATCCTGGGAGTGACCCTGGCGCACGGCTTAACCAACATCGGTTTGTTTCTGGTTTTCCCGTTTTTGGCGGCTGCTTCCCCATTGCCACTTCCGGATTGGCTGCCCATGCCGCCGCCTGCCACACTGGTTTACACCGCCACTCTGCCCTCAACCACGGCCACCTTGCAGCCAACTATTACAGCAACACCGCTGCCCAGCCGGACGGCCACTGCCACGTCCCGGGTTGGCAGTCCACAACCCAGGCAGAATACGCCCACAGTTTTGGCTGCGGCCACCACGACCCCAACCCCGACACCAGATTGGTCAATGTATGCCTTCCCGCAGGGGCTGCCGATGGCAGATGTACGGGTGCCCAACGCGTTCTTGATTATGGTGGACGATGGCGATCATGGCTTTGTGCGCTCCGGCGGCACAACCTGGCTATCTGCCTATGGCATTGGCGGTGATCTGGTGTGGGCTTCTCCGGTATTTGGTGAAGCGGATGCACTGGTGGAGTGGTTGCCGGCTTTACCGTCTGCCGGGCGATATGAGGTGCAGGTGTTCTGCCCGCATGAGTTTGCCACCTTCCGTTCCGCCCGTTATGAGGTTGGTACGCCGTCAGGAATCTTCCCTGTGATCCTGGATCAGGCGGAACATCAGGGCAAATGGGCCAGTCTGGGGGTGTATGCTTTTGAACCGGATGGGCAAGCTTTTTTGCGTTTGAGCAACCTGGCAACCGAAAACCCGGGAGCGAATGAATTGGTTGGATTTGACGCAGCCAGGTGGGTGTTGCTGCCTGGGGATGAGTGAAGCACCATGATTAAAAAACAGCGCACCATGGGCGCGCTGCAGACAGAGCAGACTTTCCAGTTTCTATAGAATACTCAATACTTTGGACAGGATAATCAGCAACAAGGCAATGATGAGCGGGATGATGCCAATATTGAGGGCCTTGCTCAATTTTTTCGATTTTTCACTATCTGAACTGGACGAGATTTCCTTCTGGATCAACATCCCCAAAAGAATAATGACCCCAATCGCAGCAAATGAGCCTGCAATGGTTATCGTGGACACGGTGGAAGTGGTTACAGTTGAAATCATGGGTCATCTACCAATCATTTAGATCAAATTCAGTATACGGTATGTCTTTCAAACTGTCAACAAATAATTTCCATAACTAAAAATAACCTCAGTTCGGGATAACAAATAGCGAACTTCTTAATCCCGAATCCATGGTAAATTTTTTTATAGCAGATCCCCATCAGGTTTAACGTTCCGGCTTGTGGGCGAATGGTTTGGAACAGGTTTCAGGGGTACATGGTGCAGGACGGTGTAAACCGGCCCATTCGGGCGCAGTTCGCTGCGATACAGGTGCAGTGCATCGACCGGCACACCAGCAAGGGAAGCATCGCGTGGTTCTCGCAGCAATGCTGCCAGGTGGGTGATCTCGGTTTCACTGGCGTGGCGATCGATCCTGCCCAGGGTCAAATGGGGCGAGAATGAACGCTCTTCAAGAGGAAAACCGAGGGGCTCCAGATTTTTCTCCAAAAGGTGATGCAGTTCCTTCATTTCGGGCGGGGCCAGGATGCCGACCCAGATCACACGGGGGTTTTTCAGGTCAGGGAATGCGCCCACCCCTTCGAGGTCAAAATTGAAGGGTGAGAATTCTGCCGCGGTCTTTAGCATTACCTTGTGAATGGCGGCAACCTTTTCGGGCGAGATGTCGCCAAGGAATTTGATGGTCAGGTGCAGATTGGCAATATTCACCCAGCGCACACCATGCTTCTGGCGTTGTTTGAGCTGTTGAGTCCATTGCTCCAGGGTTTGCTGCACCTGGGAAGGCAGAGGGAGGGCGATGAAAGTGCGTAAAGTGTGTTGATTCATGGGGGCTCTCGCAGTGAGGTTAAGGGGGCACTATACAAGTCAAAATAATTATGGTATAAGAATTATACCCTGCTGTGCTCGTGATGCCGCATGACCGGTTTTGAGCCAACACTTGAAATAAGGGCTTCGTTTTGCCATAGTGACGCGATAGGCCTGAGCCAAGGCGAAACTATTCCAGGCGGGGCCAGACCTGCTTTTAGCAGGTTCAAAACTACGTGGCACACGGCATGGTGGGGCTTTCTTTTATGAAAACCCAAACCAAAAAGGCGGCCTGATAAAAGGCCGCCCTTCTGATTCCTCAACCGGGAAATTATTTCAGCCTCCCAGGTAAGCTTCTTCAACGAGCGGATTTTGGAGCAGTTCCTGGCCTTCACCTTCAAGGACAGTTTTGCCAGTCTCCAGCACATAACCACGATCTGCAATCGAGAGGGCCATTTGGGCGTTTTGCTCAACCAGCAGGATGCTGGTGCCCTGTTCATTGATCGATTGGATGATCTCGAAGATCTGTTCCACCAGGATGGGGGCCAAACCCATGGAAGGTTCATCCAGCAGAAGCAGGCGTGGTTTGCTCATCAGGCCGCGGGCCATGGCCAGCATTTGCTGCTCACCGCCGGAAAGAGTGCCGCCAAGCTGTTTCTGGCGTTCCTTGAGACGTGGGAAACGGGTGAACACGGCTTCCAGGTTTTGTTCAATGACGGTGCGATCGGTTTGCGTATAAGCGCCCATTTCCAGGTTTTCCATGACCGTCATGCGGGAAAAGATCTTGCGCCCTTCGGGTACCTGAATGATGCCTTTTTTGACGATCTCCTGAGGCGGGGTTTCGGTGATGTCCTCGCCTTCAAAAACGATCTTTCCCGGATTGGCGCGCAGCAAACCGGAGACGGTGTTCAGGGTGGTACTTTTGCCAGCGCCGTTGGCGCCGATCAGGGCCACGATCTCACCTTCTTCAAGATGAAAGCTGATCCCTTTCAGGGCGTGGATGGCACCGTAGTAGACATTCAGATTTTCGACTTCAAGCATCATGAGGTTTCTTCCGTTGGAATTTTTTGGATAGTGCAGCGGCGCCAGGCCCAAGGTAGGCTTCGATCACCCGCTGGTTGGCCTGGATCTCTTTGGGAAGGCCTTCGGCAATTTTGGTGCCATAATCCAGAACAGTGATCTGGTCGGAGATGCCCATAACGACTTTCATGTCATGTTCGATCAGCAGGATGGTGATCCCCAGGTCATCGCGCAAGCTCTTGATGAAAGCCGTCATTTCGGCGGTTTCCTGCGAGTTCATGCCAGCGGTGGGTTCATCCAGCAGAAGCAGTTTGGGGTGGTTGGCCAGTGCGCGAGCAATCTCCAGCCGCCGTTGGGCGCCATAGGGCAAATTGCGGGCAAGCTGGTCTCCCAAGCCGCCCAGACCGATGAACTCCAGCAGGTGCAGGGCTTCTTTGACGGCCATTTCTTCTTCCCGTATGTAACGGCGGTTGTGAAGAACAGCCTCCAGCCAGGTGCCTTTCAGGTGGGGGTGCTGGCCGACGATGATGTTCTCGATGGCTGTCATCTGTCCAAAGAGACGGATGTTCTGGTAGGTGCGGGAAATGCCCATTCCGCAGATGACATCGGTGGACAGTCCCTGGATGGGTCTGCCATAGAACAGCACATCACCTTCTTCGGGATTGTAAAATCCGGAAACGCAGTTGAAGAAAGTGGTTTTGCCAGCGCCGTTGGGGCCGATGATACTGGCGATGGCTTTTTCGGGGACGGTCAAATCAACCTTGTCCACCGCTGTCAGGCCGCCAAAGATCTTGGAAAGTTGGTGAGTTTGGATGACGATTTCGGTCATGATCGCACCTCAGGGTCTGGCGCGGTGGTTTTGGGATGCTTCTGATGATAAAGCGCCTCCAGTGCTGGCCGGTCTTTGGGCCATAATCCCTCCGGCCGCATGATCATCATGACCACCAGCAAAGCGCCGAAGGCCAGCAGGCGGTAGCTTTCCAGGTCACGCAGCAGTTCGGGGATGCCCTTGAGGACAAAGGAGCCAACCACAACACCCGGCAGGCTGCCCATGCCGCCCACAATCACCAGACAGAGGACGTTGATCGAGACCATCAGGATATGATCCTCAGGACCGGTGAACTGGTTGCGGGAAGCGAACAGGGCACCGCCCAGTCCGGCGAATGCTGCGCCCAGAGCCAAAGCCAGCAGTTTGTATTTGAAAGTATTGATGCCGGTGGCCTGGGCTACGGTTTGATCTTCCCGGATTGCGATCCATGCCCGTCCGGTGCGTGAGTATTGCAGCCGGTTGGCAATGAAGATTGCCACAACCACCATGATGAGGACCAGGTGCAGGTAGTTGACATCGTTGAAGGTCTTGCCCATCCATTTTGGCTGAACGAGATTGCTTAGGCCGCTGGGACCTCTGGTGAAGCTGGTGAGCATATCACTCTTGAGTAAAATACGGATGATTTCGCCAAAGCCAAGGGTCACAATCGCCAGATAGTCGCCACGCAGGTTGAGGATTGGCAAGCCGAGCAGGATGCCCGTCAGAGCGGCTGCCAGAATGGCGAAGAGCACAGCCAGCCAGAAGTTCATGCCAATGGCGTGCGGTTCAGGGGCAGTCAAAAGACCGAAGGTATAAGCACCGATGGCAAAGAAGGAAACGTATCCCAACACAAGCTGGCCGGAAAGACCGACAATGATGTTTAGCCCCAAGCCAAGCAGGATATAGATGCCCACTGTACCCATGATGAAATTCCAGTAGGATCCCCATTTGGTAGGCAGGAAGTACATCAACAAAGCTGCCAGCGCCAGGAAAGCATACACCACAAGCTTGTTATTGAAAGTTTTTTGCACTACCGGTTTTTCCACAAAAGCCTTGAAAGACTGGACGGATTTTGACTGGAATTCCTTGCGCCAGTCGGCCCGGAAGACGCCTTTGGAGAGCAGCGCACCCGCCAAGCTGGCGCCGGTCAACAAGCCAAAGTATTGAAAAGTGGCAGCCGGATTGCCGTTATAGATCAGATAGCGTACGATGGTTGGTCCAATCTGGGGCAGGTAAGAGCGCAAATCGATACCCAGGCTGTTCAGCAGGCCAATGATATACACAAAGACCGCTACCAGTAGGCCGGCAAAGGCGCCGCCGACGAGCGAAGATACGATCGCATTTTTCCAGGAATCATCTTCCTTGTTTTTGGAGGCGTTGCCGCCAGCTATCAGGCCCAATAGTCCGATAAAGAGGGTCAGGTTGATTAACGGCAACTGGGCAATATTCAAACCTTTTTTGACATTGCCGAGCAGGCTGCCAATCATGTTGGCTGCCACCACCGTGAACCCGGTCAGGTGGGAAAAGATGATGATAATGGCGATGATGGCCCCTGCACGAAGGCCGTTCTTAATGGATGTACGCATTAGACTTTCTCCTCTGAAAGCGCTTCACCCAGCAGGCCGGAGGGACGGAAGATGAGCACCAGGATGAGAATGGTAAAAGCAATTACGTCCTTGAGCTGGAAATCCAGACCCAGGGCTGCCGGGCCTACAGACTCAAGGAGCCCCAGCAGCACGCCGCCCATCATTGCGCCGGGTATGTTGCCGATGCCGCCTAAAACGGCGGCGGTGAAGGCTTTGATGCCGGGCAGGAAACCCACAAAGTGATTGAACAGCCCGTTGTGAATGCCCCACATGACACCGGCTGAGCCAGCCAGCACACCGCTGATGATGAAGGTCTTGCCAATGACATCATCCACATCAATGCCCATCAGGGCGGCAGCCTGTTTATTCTCGGCGACGGCGCGCATGGAACGGCCCAGCTTGGTCTTTTTTACCAGGAGATACAGGCCGATCATCAGCAGGATGGAAAGGACAAAAGAAAATGTTCCGGTATAAGTGAGCAAAACTTTCGTCCCGCCAATGGGGATGTTCCAGCCAGAACCACGCCAGAGCAAGGTGGGGTTCATATATTGACGCCGTTGAGGTCCAAAAAGAAGCTGGGCTGCATTTTGCAGGAAAATGGATGCACCGATAGCGCTGATCAAAGGTACCAACCGGGGGGCTTTGCGCAGAGGCCGGTAGGCGATTCGTTCCAGGAGGAAGCCGGCCGTGGCAGAGATGGTTGCACCAATGATAAATGCGATCAAAATGGAGATCACCGGGTATGTGTTCAGGAAGTTCATGTTGGGGTCACTCGCCGAGGGTACTTTGAGGAATGTCAGCAGCTCGAAGACAAAGTACCCGCCGAAAGCGCCCAGCATCATCACTTCGCCGTGGGCAAAATTAATCATAAAAAGAATACCATACACAAGGGTATACCCGATGGCGATCAAGGCGTACATGCCGCCAATGACCAATCCGGAAATAACAAACCGCATCCATGTGTCGGGACCATATCCTCCAACGATGAATGCGGTCTGGTAAACTCGCCAACCAATCAAGGCAAGCAACAGAATACCGGCAATTAACCTGACAAGTTTGCCGATACTCAAAGGAGCTTGTTCCAGTGTAGATTTGTTTTTGCTCATGAGTCTATTTTCTTCTGCTTTCCATTAAAGTCTAAATATCAAGAAATTTGGTGGGAAAGGTTAACCTTTCCCACCAAATTGGTTTTATGAAAGGCTTGGATTACGGTTGGTAAGGAACCCACTGGCCATTTTCGACAATGTAGAAGGTCGGGCCAGAAGCGTTGCACTCACCGGTAGCGTCGCAGATCACGGCGCCGGTCAGGCCTACGAAATTGGAGTTGCGAACGGCTTCCACCAGGGCGCCACGCGGCACGTAGAGATTGCCATCATCACCCTTAACGGCGACTTTTTCAATGGCTGCGATCAAAACGTTGCCCGTGTCATAAGCAGACCAGGAGAAGGCGCTCAGTTCGCCAGCTGCCATACCATAGGTGGTTTTGTAATATTCGTCAAAGGCGGTCTTTTCCGGTGAATCGGGCGGAACCAGGGAAACAGCGATGGAGCCTTCGCCATTGGGACCGGTCTTGTCAGTGAATTCAACACCGTAGGTGCCGTCACAACCGAAGAGAACCACACCGGCCAGGCCGGCTTGTTCCCATTGATTAGCCATCACAATGGCTTCAGCTGCGTAACCACCGTAGTAGATGGCTTCCGGGCTTTTGGCTGCGATGGAGGACAACGGGGCGATGTAATCAACTTCGCCGGGGGTGATGGCTTCCACAGCAACCACTTCGCCGCCCAGAGCTTCAAAGGAGGCTTTGGTGCCTTCGGCCAGACCCTGACCATAGGAGGAACCGTCGTGCATGACGCCCAGTTTGCGAATGCCAAGCGATTCGTAGAGCAGTTGAGCGGCAAACTTGGCCTGGGTGGCATCGGTGAAGGCCAGGCGGTTGAAAACCGCGGAGCCCTTTTCGGTCAGTTCAGGCAGGGTGGCAGAGGGGGACATCATCGGCAGGCCGGCTTTTTCGTAGATCGGCATGGCTGCCATGGTGGAACCCGAGAAGATGTGACCGGCGATGGCAACGACAGTTGGGTCGGTAACCATCTTGTTGGCAACAGCTGCGCCACCCTCGGGGGCGCCGCCCGTGTCCTGGGCGACCAGTTGGTAGCTGAACCCTTCGAAACCATCATCCAGGGCCAAAGCAGCTTCCACGCCCTGGGAGATGTCAATGCCGAACATGGAATAGTCACCCAGAAGGGGGGCGCCCATGCCGATCTTGATGGTATCGCCAGCAGGGATTACTGCACAGCCAAAGGCATCGCTTCCGCAGACTTCGGGGAGGCCGCCAGTAGCAGGAGCTTCAGCAACAGGTGCTTCAGCAACAGGAGCTTCGGCAGCGGGTGCTTCAACGGCAGGTGCTTCGGGCGCAGGAGCCTGAGGAACACAGGCGCTCAAGGCCAGAGCAAACACAACAACAATAAACATCATATGGCGGAATTTCATTTTTCTTCTCCTTTTGTTTCAAAAAACTATTTTTTTCGAATTGTTTGCTTCCATGTAGAATCAATCAAGTGATGACTTTTCGGCGCTACCTCCTTCTCGAGAGATTTTTATGCGAGCCTTTGGGACAAGGACAATTCCCGTACCTGGCTGGATCCCTAATCCAGATGATCTGGATGAAACCCGGCTACAAAAAAGCCACCCTTTTCTGGTTGGGTGGCTTCTCTGATTTTCATGTTTTGCAAAATTTATCTGATCTTCACTGAAATCTTTGCCTGCCCAACCCAGAATTTGTTCTCTACAATAAACCAGTAGAGAACTCGCATAATGATGATGGTAAGAGAGAGGGCGATCAGATAGGCATGCATGGTTTGTTAAATCATCCTGTTCCAGACTAAAGTTGAACCGATTATACTGGAAAATGACCAGTTGTCAACCGTAAGAAGTATACCATTTCCAATGTCGTATAGATTTAACCGATTGTTAACCTTTGCGACTGGCTGGCTGCCGGTTATCTGGAAGGAGGCCATATTGCAGTTTCATTCCGGTGCCGGCTTCTTTCAAGTTTACGACATTTGCCAGGGCGATCTTTGCGGCCAGGTCGGTGCAGTGACAGGCGTGCACAGCGCCCGGTTGCAGAGCGGAAAAGTAATTCAGCGTACCGGATAATTGTTTCGGGTCGGGGTTGAGCAGGTGAAACCCGCCGATCACGTCCACGATGCGCTCATCATTGCAAACGCGTTTGGCCTGTTCGATGGTATTGCAGATGCCGGCATGGGCACAGCCCGAGATGATGACCAACCCTTGCGGGGTTTTGCAAGCCAGAGCAGAATCATCCAGCAGTTGATCCGGGGTCTGGTGTCCTGCATGAGTTGTCTGGCCCAGAGGTTTTTGAGCCTCAAAATCATTGGTGCGTTCAATCTCGCCTAAAAAGACCAGGTTTTCGCTGATCCAGACCGGAGTTGTGCTCAAGTGCAGGTCGAAATGCCGGGCGAGTTTGCCGGGATCGAAGACGGAACCGATCTCGCCGAGGCCCAGGCTGTCCAGGTTTTTACTTTCCAGCGCGGCGGGGTGGGCGATCAGCTCTGGACGTTTGGTGCGGGCAGGACGGGAGAAGGCGGCGTTTTCGAAATTGTACTCGGTATACAGGCGCATCAGGGCCATCAGACCCCAGGTGTGGTCCACGTGGCCATGTGAGATGACCACTGCGTCCAGATCCAGCAGGTCAATACCCAGCTTCCGGGCATTTTGCAGAAAGGCATCCGAATAACCGCAATCGAACAACACCCGGACCCCATCCACTTCGATGAAGATGGACAGGGCCGGCTCGCCCAGGAAATAGCGGTCAATGATCGTGTTGTTGTCGACCAGTACGGAAAGTTTCATGGTGTGCCTCGTGTGATCAGAGATGCGGTTGTGATGTTTGTAGTATACCCCCGGTTTTTTCGTTTTGTATGCTTGATTGAAGTATCACGCAAAGCCGCGAAGGCGCGAAGAAAAACAATCACCCCTTTTTTGAGAGTATCAATATCCCTTGGAAAGGTTGGATTATTGAATAGAATATTCACGATGGCAACTTGCTGGTTGTTACGCTTTCTGTTTGCATAGCCTTTTCAAGGCTGGTCTGGAAGGCAGCCTTTGTTTTGAACGAGCCCTGGAAAAGATTGAATTGCATGCCTGAAGGATTTCGGCACGTGGGGTGCTTTATTGGATAGGCGGCTTAGCAATCCAGTCTTGTTAACCTTCTTCACCCTTCAAAAATGCCAGTACCTGCTCGCTGTGTTCTTCCGGTTTGACCTTCTCCCACACCTTTTGGATGACGCCATCCGGGCCGATCAAAAAGGTGGTGCGCTGCACACCTTCATATTCCTTGCCGTACATTTTTTTCTTGCCCCACACACCGTACAATTCGCACACTTTATGTTCTTGATCTGCCAGCAAAGTGAATGGCAGTTCAAATTTCAGCACAAATCCGGAGTGCGATTTTGGTGAATCCGGGCTGACACCGATCACGACCACGCCGGCGTCTGTATAGGCGCTGTAATCATCGCGGAAGTTGCAGGCTTCGGTGGTGCAGCCGCTGGTGTTGTCTTTGGGATAGAAGTAGAGCAGCACCGGCTGGCCGCGGTAAGCAGAAAGGGTGTGCATGCTACCCAACTGGTCGGGCAGGGTGAAATCGGGGGCGGGGGTGTTCATTTCGAGTGGCATAACAGCCTCCTTGATATTTGTGGGTAAATGAATTCAAATTAATCAATTTGTATCTATCATATCTAATTTATTAAGAGATTGCAAGAGTGGATTGATGGACCGGATGACAGTCAACTAGTCAACACGTTAATCAGGGAATGTGTTGTTCCTGATTATTCTCAAAATTGCCCTGAACAATGATCAGGCCAGGCCCTCAAATTGCACTTTGCCCATTTCACGCACGTCATAACCGGGCAGGGCGGCCACGGTTTGTTGGAAGACCGGGTCTGCCATCAAGCTAAACAGCGGTGAGAGGAGGTCATCCCTGGCGAATTGCAGCGGAATGGCCAGGTCGTAGCGCTCATCAAACAGGGGCACAAAGTCCAGGTTGAGGGCCTGGGCGGCGGCGGCCACCGCCAGCCCGCAATCCGCACGGCCCGAAGCCACGGCTGCCGCCACGGCCAGGTGGGTGAATTCCTCCTGCTGGTAGCCCTGGATCTCTTCAGGGTTGATACCCAGTTCTTTCAGGTGAAAGTCGAGCAGGACACGCGTACCAGCCCCGCGCTGCCGGTTGATGAAACGCACATTGTCACGCACCAGGTCTTGCAGGCCGTGGATGTCGAGCGGGTTATCTTTGGGCACCAGAAGCCCCTGCTGGCGATGTGCCCAGGTGACCAGGCGCAGCGGGGTCTCTGGCAGGTACTGATGGAGATAAGACAGGTTATATTCGCCTGTGTTGGCATCCAGTAAATGCGTGCCGGCGATGTGGGTTTCGCCGCGCCGCAGGGCGATCAGGCCACCAAGGCTGCCCACGTTGGCCGAGACCAGCCGCCGGTTGAAAGGCACCAGATGATGCGCCAGCAGATCGAGGGTCATGTCGTGCGAGCCAATGGCAAAGATGGTATGCTCCAGTTCTTTGGGGCTGCGGTAGAGGCGCACCTTGACCGGCGACCCGGCCTCCAGTCCTTGCACGCCGCGCGGCAGGATGGTGATGCCATCGGCATGCACCAGGGAGGTGATCACCCCCGAGCCGCGCGAGAGCGGGGCAGCCAGAACACGTTCTCCCACCCGGCCAACGACCACGCGCATGTAGTCATCATCCTTGGCGCGTGAGGTCACTTTGCGTGTCAGGGCAGCCTCCACTTCCAGCGGTTCTGCCGCAACGCGTCCCAGCCAGTGGGCCAGCAGCGGTTCGATGAAAATCTCGCCGGTCAAGGCAGCCGAAACCGGGTAGCCAGGCACGCCGATGACGGGCGTGGTTGTGCGTCCATCTGCTGCGGGGTGCGAGCGGCGCAGCATGCCCAGAATGACAGGGTGACCGGGCCGCACGGCGACCCCATGCACCAGCAGTTCACCCAGTTCCTGCACCAGGCTGGCGGTAAAGTCTTCGGCTCCGGCCGAGGAACCGGCATTGACCAATACCAGGTCATGTTCATCGGCCGCTTGCTGGATGCGTTGCTTGAGTAATTCAAAATCATCCGGGGTGATTGGCAGACGATTGGGCAGGCCGCCCCAGGTTTTGACCTGCCCGGCCAGGACGATGGAATTGTATTCAATAATGTCGCCACATTCCACACAACTGCCAACGGGCACCAGTTCCGTGCCAGTGGGCAGGATGGCCACCCGCGGCGGACAACTGACCAGCAGGCTGGCGTGGCCGCAGGCGGCGATGGCTCCCAGGTCTACAGGGCGCAGAACATGCCCGGCTGGCAGCACAAGCTGGGTGGCAATGATATCCTCTCCCAATGGACGCACATATTGCCAGGGCGGCAGGGCAGCGCGGATGCGAATCTTGCGGGGCGCTCGCGGTTCAGCAGCCAGGTTTTCTTCTGCATCCAGCGGCTCCACATCCTCAATGGGGATGACCGCATCAGCCCAGACTGGCATGGGGTCACCGGTATCGACATAGGCGGCCTGGCTGACCATTTCGAGGATGAGGGGATTGTTGGGCATTGCCCCGCTGGTTTCTGCGGAGCGCACGGCATAGCCATCCATGGCGGCGGCATGGTAATGGGGCGATGAAAGTTCAGCCCAAATAGGGGCCGCCAGCACGCGCCCGCAAGCTTTCTCGTCCAGCGGGATGGTCTCGGATTGCAGCACTTGCCACAAACCAGCCTTCTCCAGCGCGTTTTGAAAGTGCGCCCGGGCTTCTGGAAGCGGGATATCGTGCAGGTAGATCGACATGTGCATCTTCCTTTTGGGGTTATTGGGCTGGCTGTGCCGGAAGGCTGGCTGGTTTCCAGGGCAGGATGGCAGCGAAATCTTCCAGGGACATGTCATTGGTGATCTCAAAACGGCCCAGGTAGAAGGGGGCAGGGTGTTCTGTGGTTCTGAGAAGACCGACTGCACCGGCGTATCCCCAGGCCACCACCCGACTGACGATTTGCTCATCAGGGATACCCACATAGGCAAAGGTGGTGATCTCTACGCCCAATTTTTCCTGCAGGGCCAGGCGGGAGCCAGAAATTTCGTCCCCAAGATTCTGGTAAGTGGTCAGGTCGGTGTGATACATGCCATTGCTGCCCACTTCCCATCCAGCGGCGATCAGCTCTTTGGTTTGGGCGGTGCTGAGCATGGCATTGCCATCCAGGTAGCTGCTGGGAATGAATGCGTTGCCGATGAAACCCATTTCCTGCAGGATGGGGAGGGCTTTGGTGTAAACGGTTACCCGTCCAATATCGAAAGTAATGGCGACTGGTTTGGGGGGCAGTTCGGCGCCCTCGCGAATGGCTTTGATGATCAGCGAGATGGGTACGGCAGTATAGCCGGCTTCCTTGAGGGTCAACATCTGCATGCGAAAGTCGGCGGAGGAAATGTTGAAATTGCTTTCCCATTGATAATTGGGGTCATCTTCTTTGCTGTCTGCCACGCTGTTATACAGCAGGATTGGGGCGACGACCGGGCCGGGAGGATGAAATGCCCAGGCTTCGGTGGGGGCCAGGGTGGGTTCCAGAGTTGCGGTCGGCGGCAGTGGGGTGGCAGTTGGCTCTGGGGTCAGGGTGGGTGTGGCAGATGGTGTGCGGGCGGCTGCCGCGGTCAATTGCACGGCGACGGTCATGGCAGCTTCGGTGTAGATGGCGGCAGTATCGCGCGGGGCGGCTTTGGGGGCGCAGGCAGAAAGCGAGACGACACCGATCAACAGGGCAAGCATGATCACATGCAAGGATTTCTTCATATTTCCTTTCCTCAATACAGCAGGGTTACTTTGACATCACTTCCGGCAGGCAAGCCTGTGGCAGTGTTGGGAATGCGCATCAACCCGTCGGCGCGGGCAAGGTTGAAGATCAAGTTGCTTTTGAAAAAAATGGGCTCTGCCAGGTAGCCTTGCGGGGTGACTTCCAGTTTGACTGGCATCCAGACCTCCCGGCCATCCGGCGAGGAAACATTGGTGGTCAGACGGGCTGCGACTTCGGGGGCAGGGCGCGGGCGGCGAATGCCCAGCAGGTGTTGAATGACAGGCGCGACAAAGATGCCGGCAATCACCAGTGCGCTGACCGGATTGCCAGGCAGGCCAATGGCTGGTTTGCCATCACATACGCCGAGGATGGTGGGCTTGCCCGGGCGCACGTTAACCCCGTGGATCAACACCCCGGGCTGCCCCATGCGATTGATCACCTCGGCGGTCAGATCGCGAATGCTGGCGGAGGACCCGGCAGTGACCACCACGCCATCGCATTCCTGCAATGCTTGCGCCATGCGTTCTTCCAGAGCCTTAGGGTCATCCTTCACCACGCCATACCGCACGGCCTGGCCGCCGCTGGCCTGGATGAGCGCACTGAGGGTGTAGCTGTTGATGTCGCGCACCTGGCCGGGAGCAATGGGCTGGCCAGGATCAACCACTTCATCACCGCTGGAAAGGATGCCCAGGCGGGGTGGGGTGGCCACCTCGATGTGGGTGATTCCCAGGGCAAGCAAGCCGCCAATTTCCACCGGACGCAGAACTGTCCCCGCAGGCAGCACTGCCTGGCCGGGTTTAAGGTCTTCGCCGGCATGGATGATGTTCTGCCCGCTGGCGACAGCTTTGTAGATTTCCACCTCACCCGGACGGGAGGTTTGGGTATATTCGACCATGACCACTGCATCACAGCCTTCGGGAATCATGCCACCGGTGTGGATCAGGGCGGCTTCAGTGGGTGCCAAAGAGAAATCGGGCTGGCTGCCCATGAGCACTTCACCGGCCAGGTTCAAATAGACGGGCAAAGAGTCACTGGCGCCGAATGTGTCGGCAGCGCGCACGGCATAACCGTCCACGGTGCTGCGGGAGAAGGCAGGCAAGAATTCTGGTGAGGTAATATCCTGCAGCAATACCCGGCCCAGGGCATTCATCGTTTTCAGGTACTCGCTCCGCGGCTGGGCGGGCGGCAGATGGCTCATGAAGAATTTGAGCGCTTCATCCGGCGGGGTGAGTTTGAGAAATTCGGGCATGTTTTCATCCTGTCCACAGAGCATAGGCCAGCATATAGCCAGTCAGGGCAAAGGTTGAGATGGCGGTGATGGCAAGCAATCGCCAGTTGGGGCGCCGGCCACCAGCGATCTGGGTAATCTGCCAGATCTGAAAGAGACCAACAGGCAGGGTCAGCAATCCCGGCCAGGTCAATGCCCAAGGCAATCCCAGGGCGGCGGCCAGTCCGAGCATCACATAGGCCAGCAGAATGAGAATGTTGTGCAGATTCATGCCGCGCTGCCATTCCAGACGGGACATAAGAGATTGACGCTGGAATTTCACATCATCGCTGTAATGGGGCAGGGAAAAAGCCAGCAGCAAAGCCAGGTAGAGAAAGGTGAGTGGAAAGGAGGTCATTGCCACCAGGCGATGCAAGTCGCCGGCTTGCAGCGAGAAAGCCAGCGCCGGGATGAGATTGGCCAACACGATGGCTTCCAGCAGTTCGCCATAGCCGGAATAGGCCAGGCGCAGGGGCGGGACAGCCTGGAAAAAGAGGAGAATAAAGATCAAAGAAATGAAGATTTGCGCTGTATGGTTGCTGCTTTCCCGCAGCACCAACAGCAGCACCAGTGTGGCTGCTCCGGCCAATGAGACCAGGGCGATCTGCAGCAGGATGGCCGGGCGCAGCTGGTTTTCGGATTGCTGGTTGCTTTCCACCCAGGCTTTGCGGAAGGGCTGGCTGTGCGGGGCATTCTCCAGCAAGTCAAAATAGGCGCACAGGTATGCAGAGGCTAGCAGGAGCAACAGGCACAGACTCAGGCCGCCCCAAATCAAATTCCAGCGGGTGGACATGCCGAGATAATCGGCGATCCCCACGCCAAGGGTGAACATCAGCGCAGCGCTCAAAATGGCTTTCAGCGGGGCACGTTTCAGGATCAGCAAAAGGATGGGGGACAGGAATTTTGGGTTCATTGGCATATGATCTGATCTGGTTAGGTGTCTGGTTTCATTTTAACACATTGTTCTTCTGCACCAGTGTGAAGTGGCCCGCAAGCCCATGGCCTTCTCAAAGTTAATTTGCAGTTCCCTTATCTTAATGATGACGCCAAATTACAGGCCAAATAAGCCCTGGTTTGCGTATATCGCCAGGTTTTC
>JAGVAB010000103.1 GCA_020060485.1 Anaerolineales bacterium | reverse complement strand
GATCCTCCGGTTGGGTTTTGGCTTCAGTAACCTAAACTTTACCAGATTTCGCATGGATTGTTTTATCCAATAATCCAAGGTGGCAACTTGGGTGAATTAACTCAACTTGTTGGCTTTGTGAATTTTTCAACATCTCTGAATAAATAAATTCTAAAGCTATGTCGAATCTTTCATATGTTCCCCATTCTTTTTTCTGAACTGGAATCGGTGTAGTGATTACATCAGGAGGTGTTGGAACTGGTTCTGGGGTGGGTGAAGGAGGCTCCAACGGCGTTTTCCCTGATGGATCCGTGAACTTAATGGGATTGTTTTGAACATAAGTATACAAATTCAGGCTTTGTGGTTCAAGGTAGTTTGGTACAATGGTGTCAGGCTGAATAAACTGGTTAAGATAAGGAGCATAGTACCTTGCCCGCAGGTAAACCAACCCCGTCTGCGAATCATACATCTCTCCAGTGAAAACATACCCAGACACACCCGCACCATAACTTTCCAGTACCTCACCATATGGCGTGTAAGTTTGCGCCAGGACAATATTGACAGGCGAGCTTCCATCTGCAATCTGGCGCACGCTGCCCAGCACATCCGGTAAGAAGTAACCCGTCTACGTAGGCGATACCTGCGCAACGCGGTTCACGCCGCAACTGTAGCAGAGGCGGTTGGCTGAGGCTCCTCTGTTGCTGTAAGCGTGAGCCATGCCGCGCCATGCCAATTCTGGCTGTTTACTTTCTCAAGGTGTCTCTTCCCGCCGGGAAGACTGCATCACCTGCTCATCAGTCACCTGAAAAATAATACAGTGACGGGATGTGTTCGATCAGCTCTTCAAACACCGGGCGGATGCGTTGATATGCCCAGCCGGTTTGAATGTCATTCAGGTCAGGCTGTCCCAGAAAATGACGCACCAGGCGGTAAGCATCAACGCCGCCGTCCCGGCCGGGGGATTTGCGCAACAACACCCAGATCTCATCTTCCAAAAACTGGGGGGTCAGTTCTCGCAAAAACTGCTCTACGGTTTCGCCTAATTCTTTGTACATTCTGCCTCGCAAAAAAAAACAACGGTATATTCAGTTTATAAAAGAACTCCCCAATTGGCAAGCACTTTGCGGCCAGAAACAGCACCTTTGGCTTTATAATACATCGCATGCCCCTGATCCAGCCCTCCACCAAACGCTTCTGGCAGGAAGCCAGGCATAAACCAGGCTTCTCTTTCTTTGACCGCCTGCATGGTTATGTCTATGCCCGCTGGACGTATCTGTACATCGGCCTGGGCACCGGCCGCCACCCGCTGGCGCGCCGCTTCGGCCCGCCCATCGCCAGAATTGTCGAAAAGCTGATCCTGTGGTTTGGCAAGCAGCAGGCCGCGCAAGATGAGAACGCCAAAAGCTCTGGCCGCGTTACCTTCGCCGACACCTATCACGGCAAAGTGCTGCCCCTGCAAGCCGCCAGAGAACTGGTACTGGTCAACGAGAACATCCATCTGCCCGACCTGGAGAAGGTCATCCCCTATGCCCGCGCCCGTGAGATCGTCCTGCAAAACCCCGATCACATCGTAGCCCTGGACTGCCCCTGCCGGGTGGCCCGCGAGAATCCCTGCCTGCCGCTGGATGTATGCCTGGTGATTGGCGAGCCTTTCGCCAGCTTTGTCAGCGAACATCAACCCGGGCACTCGCGCTGGATCACCCCTGACGAAGCCCTGGACATTATCCAGGCTGAGGACCAGCGCGGCCATGTGCACCACGCCTTTTTTAAGGATGCCATGCTGGGCCGCTTCTATGCCATTTGCAATTGCTGTTCCTGCTGCTGCGGAGCGATCCAGGCCCACCAGCACGGCACGCCCATGCTGGCTTCCTCTGGCTATGTGGCCATTGTGGATGATGATGCTTGCAGCGGCTGCGGTCTGTGTGCTGATTTTTGTCAATTTGCCGCCCTGAACCTGGCTGACGGTGTGATGACAGTGGACAATGCCGCCTGCATGGGCTGCGGGGTGTGCGTTTCGCACTGCCCGCAAAATGCCCTCTCGCTGCTGCGTGACCCCGCCAAAGGCGAACCGCTCGAGATTCATGCCCTGATGCAAGCCGCCTTGCGCGTCTCCTGACAAATGCCGGCAGGGCGATGTTCCCCTTCACAAACCGGATGATCTTCCGCAAACCTTTCAATAGTTTTGGGAATAACTGTGAAGCATGGCAGATATGATCCGTTCAATCTCTAATCTCGTGCCTGTGGCGGGTATGGTAGAATACTTGTTTATGACCCTACCGCGCCGGGCCAACCGGCTGCGCATCCCAAAGCAGGAAGCAGCTTTATCTTCATGACAATCATTTTTTATGCCACCGACATTCACGGTTCCCAGGTTTGCTGGAACAAATTCATCAACTCCGGAAAATTTTACAACGCCAGCACCATCATTCTGGGCGGCGACATTACCGGCAAAGCCATTGTGCCCATCATCCACCTGGGCGGCGACTCTTACCAGGCCGTATTGCTGGAGCAGGTAACCCAACTGGAAGGTGAAGATGCCGTCCGGGAGATGGAGAAACGCATCCGCAGCCGCGGCTATTACCCCTACCGCACCACGCTGGACGAGATCAGCGAATTGAAAGCCCGGCCCGAACAACTGAGCGCCCTGTTTACCGCCGAGGTCAAAAAAACCCTCCAGCAGTGGCTGGCATACGCCGATGAAAAACTGGAAGGCAGCGGCATCCGCTGTCTGGTCACCCTGGGCAACGATGACGCCTTCGAGCTGGATGATCTGGTGCGTTCCTCCAGGCATGTCCAGTTGGCCGACAACGCGTGCATTGACCTGGATGACCACCACGAGATGATCTCCTCTGGCTGGAGCAACCAGACCCCCTGGCACACCTACCGCGAAGAGAATGAAGACCAGCTCCAAAAACGCTATGCCGAACTGATCGCCAGGGTCAAAGACCCGCATCAGAGCATATTCAACTTCCACGTGCCGCCCTTCAACTCCTCGCTGGATCAGGCTCCCGAGATGACCGCCGACCTGCGCCCGCGCTTTGCCGGCAACTCGCTGGTGCCAGTGGGCAGCCGCGCCGTGCGCCAGGCAATTGAGGAAACCCAGCCCCTCCTGGGACTTTTTGGACATATTCACGAAAGCAAAGGCACCACCCGCATCGGCCGCACCCTGTGCATCAACCCCGGCAGCATGTATGAGCAGGGCGCCCTGTGCGGCGCATTGATCAGCCTGGGCCGCAACAAGATCAAAACCCACATGCTCACCACCGGTTAATCCCCCCCAGGCCCTTCCTTATTCTTGTTCATTTTTTCAAAAGGAGAAAGTACTCATGGCTTCCACTCCCCGCGATACCACAGGCGATCTCTTTGTCCGCAAGGCAACCGGACTGGTGCGCTCGTGGTCTGTTTTTGATGCCTTCATTTATGCCACTTTTTCGATCAATCTGGTCACCCTGGGCCTGTACATCTTCAGCCAGATGTATTATTTGGAAGGCGGCCTGCTGCCCACGCTGTTGATCAGCTCGGCCTTCATCCTGTTTGAAGTGCTGGTGTATGCCGCCCTGATCGCGGTCATGCCCCGCTCTGGCGGCGATTATGTCTGGCAGAGCCGCATCCTGGGCGGCGGGATCGGCTTCGTGCTGGCCGTTACCGGCTGGTGGTTCATCCTCTGGCTGTGGGTGCCGCTGTACGGCGACATGTTCCGCCATCTCTTCCTCACGCCCATCTTTGGCCTGCTGGGGGCCAAAGACCTGGCCCTGTGGTTCGGCCAGAACCCGCTGGGCTTGTTCATCACCTGCCTGGTGGTGTGTCTCTTTGTGGCTTTCTACATCGCCATCGGCATGAAATGGTACGCCCGCATCCAGAAGTACTGCTTCTGGCTGGGCATGGTCGGCCTGGCGATCGTCTTCGGCCTGCTGCTTTTTGGCAACCCGCAGGCCTTCCAGCAAGGGCTGAACCAGGAAATGCCCGGCCTGTTCGGCACGGTGGAGAATGTGTATGCCGCCACCATGGCTGCCGGCCAGGAAGCCGGAGCAACCGCCCCGCTGGTGGGCGGCGGGCTGGGCGCCATCCTGCTGGCCATGCCTTTCATGGTCTTCTTTAACCTATGGCCCAACTGGGGCACCGCCCTGTATGGCGAGATCCGCGGCGCCACCGACTTCAAACGCAACTTCTCCGGCATGGCCTGGGCGTTGGTCATTACCACCGCTCTGGGTGTGGCCTTCTTCCTGCTGGTGCAAAAGACCTTCACCTGGGACTTTTACATGAACGCCAACGCCGCCTGGTGGAATTACGCCTGGGGTTACACCGATCAGGTGCCGCCCCTGCCCATCTGGCCCAACCCGGTGCTGCTGGCAGCCATGATGCTGCCCGGCCGGCTGCTCAAGATCCTGGTGGTGGCGCTGATCAGCTTCTGGTGGTTCGGCTGGTCGGGGACGGTCTTCCTCAGCTCAACCCGCATCATCTTCGCCGCCGCCTTTGACCGCCTGCTGCCCGAAAAGGTGGCCGAAGTGGACGAGAAAACCCACACCCCCATCTATGCCCTGCTGCTGATGGTCATCCCCTCGCTCATCGTTTCGGCCCTCTTTGCCTGGAATGTGTTCAACTTCCAGTCGCTGACCCTCAACTCAACTCTGGTGATTGCCGTGACCTACCTGGGCACGACCATCGCGGCCATCCTGCTGCCCTACCGCAAGCCCGACCTGTACAACGCCTCACCCATCGCCAAGTACAAGGTCTTTGGCATCCCGCTCATCACCGTGGCGGGTGTCATCTTTGGCGTTTTCCTGGTCTTCCTGCTCTACGCGTGGCTGATCGATCCCTTGCAGTTATATGGCATCGGCCTGGCCAACACCAACTCGATCATCTTCCTGCTGGTCATGTACGGCCTGGCCACCGGCATCTATGCCGGCTTTAAGCTCTATCGCAAACGCAGCGGGATCGATATCGACCAGGTCTATCAGGAAATCCCGGTCGAATGAACAGCTTGCCGCTGGACTCGCTGCACGACGAATTGACCCGTATTGTCGGTCAGGCCGGGGACGAGGGCATCCTGCTGCGCCTGCTGGGCGGGCTGGCCGTGCAATTGCACAGCCCCAGCGCCAACCAGCACCAGTTGCAGCGCACCTACCCCGACCTGGACTTCATCACCGATGCCAGGGGCGGCCAAAAACTGCCAGCCTTTTTGTCCGGCATGGGCTACACCCCCGACAAACGCTTCAACACTCTCAACGGCGACCGGCGGCAGTTGTATTTCGATGAGGCCCACGGCCGTCAGATCGACATCTTCGTGGGCGCCTTCGAGATGTGCCACAAGCTGCCGCTGGCCGATCGCCTGGCCGTCGAGTCACCCACCATCCCCCTGGCCGAGCTGATGCTGAGCAAAGCCCAGATCGTGGAACTCAACCACAAGGACGTGCTCGACCTGCTGGCCCTGTTCCTCGATCACCCTGTTGGAACAGGGGACGCCGAAACCATCAACCAAACCGTGATCGCCAGGCTGTGCGCCAAAGACTGGGGCCTGTATACCACCTTGATGCTGACCCTGGAAAAACTGCGCACATTCCTGATCAATGGCGAGGTCAGCCTGAGCGACGAACAATTGCAGACCCTGGCCCAACGCTTGGGCCAGTTGGAAAGCGCGCTGGAAACCGCCCCCAAAACCAACGCCTGGAAGCTGCGCGCCCGGGTGGGCAAGCGCCTGCGCTGGTATGAGGAAGTTGAAGAAGTGCAGCGTTAATTGACTGTCCTGTTCCCCAAATCATGCTTTGCCCTCGACACCCATGTTCGCACCCCTTTCCGAACATCACGGAAAGGGGTGCACTGCATCTGCGGGTATCGTCCCTTGCCAGGCAAGGGCAGACCAGGCATTCACAGCCCATACCCGTAAAACGGTATAATAGGAACAAGTGACCGAAACACACGCTTTGCATGAAGGTAACCCGATGAACAAAGATCAACCTGCTCGAAAAAACCACCACGACCTGCACCCGCGCCCAAACGAAGCGCACCGCAAGCCCACCCCGGCCGAAGAAAAATTGTGGCAGGCAATCCAATCCAAAAAGCTGGGCGGCCACAAATTCCGCCGCCAGCACCCCATTGGCCCTTATGTCGTAGACTTTTGCTGTCCCTATGCCAAACTGGTGATCGAGATCGACGGGGACGTTCATCAAAAGCAGCCAGTCCCCAATCGAGCCCACACCGCCGACCTGGAAAACCTTGGCTATGCCGTCCTGCGTTTCAAGAGCGATGACATCGAAAACCGGCTGGTTGAGGTTTTGCGGGCCATTCTGACAAAGCTGGAAGAATAGCCTCCTTCCCCCGCCTGCAACGCATGCTGGCCGAAGGAGAAAGGCGCGGAGAATTATATTAACCTATACGAATACCACCTCGATCAGGGCAGTTGCATCAAAATTCTTTTCTGCCATAAATGAATGTTTACCCCGCCCCAGGGCGGGGAATGACAAGAAAGCAGCGAGTTTGAGCGTATAGCGCTCAAACTCGCTGCAAAAAAGGTTTTCTCCCCTTCCCAAATTGGGAAGGGGGCGGGGGATGGGTAAAAAACATTTCAACACGGAACAAGATGCAATTTCCCTAACCTCCTCGATTGCCCCGCTCATCTTCATTCTCACTTATAATAAAAAAGGGGGGCTTTGGGAACAACCGTGAAGCATGGTAGCTATGGGATCCTCTTCCGCTGCCAATCCCAGAGACCCATAAAGACAGCCTATCGGACCTATTTGGAAAGACTCACCGGCCGTACCCGCGGCCATGGAATACACTTATGGAAAATCAACCGAACGATTCACAAGAAGCCCCGCAAGACTCCCTGCCCGCTATCACCCTCGAACAACTGCCGCCCATCATGCGCGCTGCCATGCAGCGTGCCGGCTGGAGCGAACTGGCCGATGTGCAGGCCCAGACCATCCCCTACTTTCAAGCCAAACGTGACCTGATGGTGCAGGCCCAAACCGGCAGCGGCAAGACCGGGGCCTACATCCTGCCCATCCTGGAGCAGATCAATCTCAAAAAAGACACCTGCCAGGCATTGGTACTGGTGCCAACCCGCGAGCTGGCCCAGCAGGTGAACGCGGATGCCAACCTGCTGGCCGGCGACAGCGGCCTGCGCACAGTGGCCGTGTATGGCGGTACCAGCTACAAACCCCAGATCGATGCCTTCAAGCAGGGCGCCCATCTGGTGGTGGCCACCCCCGGCCGCGTGCTGGATCACCTGCTCAAGCGCAACCTGACTCTCGACAATCTCGAGATCCTCATCTTTGATGAAGCCGACCGCATGCTTTCGATGGGCTTCTTCCCCGACATGGTACGCGTCCAGGACTTTCTGCCCAATCATCCCATCCGTTCGTATATGTTCTCGGCCACCTTCCCCGCCCAGGTGATGCGCCTCACCAAACAGTTCCTGGATGACCCGGCCTTCCTCAGCCTGAGCCGCGGCCATGTCTATGTGGAAGATACCCAGCACGTCTTTTACCTGACCCCTGGCATGGACAAGGACCGCGCCCTGGTGCGCATCATCGAGATGGAAAATCCGCAACAGACGATCATCTTCTGCAACACCAAGGACCGCGTGTATTACGTGACCCGCGTCTTGCAGCGCTTTGGCTACAACGCCAGCCAGATCAGCTCTGACCTCTCGCAGAATGAACGCGATCAAGTCCTTCAGGATGTACGGGATGGCAAACTGCGCTTCCTGGTGGCCACCGACGTGGCCGCCCGCGGCATCGACATCCCCGAGCTGTCGCACGTCATTCAGTACGAGCCTTCCGAAGACCTGGAAGCCTACATCCACCGCGCCGGGCGCACCGGCCGGGCGGGGGCCAGCGGTACCGCCATCCTGCTGATCAATTTCAATGAAAAGAAATACATCACCCGCATCGGCGCCCATTACAAGATTGACTTTGAAGAACGCCCCCTGCCCCAGGATGAGGACGTGGAAACCCTGGTTGCCCAGCGCCTGATCGGCCAGCTGGAAGCGCGCCTGCGCAGCCGCGACAAATTGCAGATCGAACGCATGCAGCGCTTCGTACCCCTGGCCAAGGAACTGGTCGAAGACGAAGACGGCATGGCCTTGCTGACCATGCTGCTGGATGACACCTACCACGCCTGGATGCACAAACCACCCGAAGTGCCGGTGGAAAAAGCCCAGCCGCCCAAGAAAATGGCCAGCCGAAGCCGCCCATCCAGCGGCGGCCCGCGGCCAGGCCGCCCGCGCGGCCGCAAGCGCAATTGAATCAAACCGCACACCGAGTTTGATTCAATTTTCCGGGTGGGTTGCCAACCCGCCCCCAATGTCATTGCGAAACGGGGCGAAAATCATGATCCTTTTCGGGTTATGCTAATATCGCCCCGTTGAAACAATCCCCTCCCCCGGTATTGAGACCACCACGGTAAATTCATCCATTATGGTAGGGACAGGTTCTGCGCAGCGAACCTGTCCGCAGCCCGCATGATGCAACGACAATCAAAGTGCCGGGTGGCTGGAATGAATAAACACTCCGAATTTGCGAAAAATGGAGGGCCCCTGAATATGCACTTTTGGCGATTCTCTTGTATAATCAAATAAATCATCGTTCAAATGTTCTATCATCACCTCCCTTCCTTGCCGCCAGCATCACCGGCCAAATTGCTCTGAAGGAGAATAACATGTGGAATTACATCCTGATCAGTATCGTCAGCGGCATCCTGTTTGGCTTTCTGGATGGATTGCTGAATGCCAACCCATTGGCCCGGCGCCTGATGGCAGTCTACCAGCCCATCGCCCGCACTTCCATCAATATTCCCGCCGGCATCTTCATCGACCTGGCCTACGGTTTCGCCCTGGCCGGTCTGTTCCTGTTGCTGCGCGACAGTCTGCCGGGGGCCAGCGGACTGCTGAAGGGCCTCAGCTACGGCGGCATATTGTGGTTCCTGCGTGTGGTCATGTATGGCCTGTCCCACTGGATAACCTTCAAGGTCCCTGCCGCCACTCTGCTCTACACCCTCGCCGCCGGCCTGGTGGAAATGTTGGCCCTCGGCGTTCTGTACGGCCTGACACTTATCCCTTAGGAGAATATCCATGAACCTTCCCCTTGAATGGCTTCTTGAAGGCCCGGCCTGGATGCACTACCGCCTCCGTCTGGATCTGTGCCGCCAATCCCCCGATGACCCCCAGGTGACCGCCGCCCGCCAGACGCTGCTGGATGACCCGCAAGTGCAAGAGCTGATCGCCGGCCTGCAGGATTGGCCAGGGGTCGTATTGAACAGCCACAAGTCCGCCCGCCAGCCCTTCCACCGGCTCAACTTCCTGGCCGACATCGGCCTGCGCGCCGGCGACCCTAGCATGGACGCCATCATCGCCCAGATCATGTCCCACCAGTCCGAGCAAGGCCCCTTCCAACTGGTGACCAATGTGCACCCGCGTTACGGCGGCACAGGCGAAGACACCTGGGGCTGGGCACTGTGTGACGCCCCCCTGCTGGTGTACGCCCTGTTCCAGTTCGGTTTGGGCAGCCATCCCCAGGTGCAAACCGCCCTGGATCATCTGTTGAGTCTGGTGCGCCAGAACGGCTGGCCGTGCGCCGTCTCACCCGAGCTGGGCCGATGGCGCGGACCGGGTCGCAAGGACGACCCCTGCCCCTATGCCAACCTGGCCATGCTCAAGGTATTGGGACAAACCGAAGACCTGCGCACCAGTGACGCCGCCAAGACCGGCGTGGAAACCCTGCTGCAGCAATGGCAGAACCGTCAGGTAGAACATGCCTACATGTTTTACATGGGCACCGACTTCTGCAAGCTGAAAGCCCCCCTTGTCTGGTACGACATCCTGCATGTGCTGGACGTGCTGAGCATGTTCCCCGCCTTTCAGCGCGACCCGCGCCTGCAAGACATGCTGCACATCCTGGCAGATAAAGCCGACCTGCAAGGCAAATTCACCCCGGAATCGGTGTGGACCCACTGGAAGGACTGGGAATTCGGGCAGAAGAAAGAACCCTCGCGCTGGCTCACCTTCCTGGCGCAGCGCATCCTCAAACGCGCTGGCATCCAATAAATAACTGATGTTACGCAGCAAGTGGCGGAAATCGGGTAAGATTTGCGAATGGACAAAAAATACTTGGAACTTTACAGCGATTATCTGCTCAGCACATT
>JAGVAB010000110.1 GCA_020060485.1 Anaerolineales bacterium | reverse complement strand
TCCCGCAGAAGAATGAATTGGGATTCGTCACGCAAGCAGCGGGGAGGGGAGTTCGAGGGGTGGGGTGAATAAACCCTGGTGATGCACAGACCGTCTTTCATCCGGCCTCGTGCCATCAATAAAAGAAGCAAATGGAAAATTAACTTTGAGAAAGCCATGTTGACTGATTGACGTAACCTGTTCCCTAACCCCCATTTCCTTTATAATCATGACAGTTCTAAATTCCTGAAGATCAAGGAGTTACTGTGAAATTTGAAAAACTCTGTGTTTTAGGGTTGGGGTATATCGGTTTGCCAACAGCCAGCACATTCGCTTCGCATGGCCTGAAAGTTGTGGGCGTGGATGTCAACAAACGCATTGTTGAGAGCCTCGGTCATGGTGAACTGCATATTTACGAGCCCGGATTGCGCACCCTGGTGCAGGCCAGTTTGCGTTCCGGCAATCTGGTAGTGAAGCAGGAACCGGAGGAGGCGGATGCATTCATCATCTCTGTGCCGACGCCTTTCAAGGAAGAAAAAAAAGCCGACTTGAGCTTTGTCATCTCGGCTACTGAGGCCATTGTGCCGCATTTGCGCCAGGGGAACCTGGTGGTGCTGGAATCCACCTCGCCGCCGCGCACTACTGTGGATGTGGTGATTCCCATTCTGGAGCGGTCCGGATTGAAAGCCAGTGAGGATTTTCTGCTGGCGTATTCACCGGAACGGGTACTGCCTGGGCAGATCTTGCGCGAATTGATTGAAAATGCGCGCGTAATCGGCGGCATTGACCTGGTTTCGGCTGAAGCAGGACGAGATCTGTACGCCATCTTCGTGCGCGGTGAGATCATCCTGACGGATGCCACCACAGCCGAGATGGTCAAATTGATGGAGAACACTTACCGCGATGTCAACATTGGCATTGCCAATGAATTCTCGCGCCTGGCCGAGCGCTTTGGGGTGGATGTGTGGGAGGCGGTGCAGATCGCCAATCTGCATCCGCGGGTCTCGATCTTGGGGCCGGGTATTGGCGTTGGCGGGCATTGCATCAGTGTTGACCCTTGGTTCTTTGTGGAGGCTGCTCCCGATATCACCCCGCTGATCGCTACGGCGCGCCGGGTGAATGACGCCCAACCGCATTTTGTAGTGAGCCTGATCCGCAAGGCGATGGGGGAAGATCTGCACGGGCGGCGGTTGGCAGTATTGGGCCTGGCCTACAAGCCCAACGTGGATGACATGCGCGAAAGCCCGGCGGTGGACGCGGCCCGTTTGTTGGCCGAAGCCGGTGCAAAGGTCAAGGCTTTTGACCCCTTCAAGCCGGAGTTGTGCATCCCCGGCCTGGATGTGGTTTCCACATTGGAGGAAGCTGTTGCCGATGCCGAGGCGCTGGTGTTGACCGTGGGCCATAAACAGCTATGTGAAATTGACCCGGTGCAAATGGCCGGTATGACTCCCGCCCGTCTGGCGCTGGACATGATCCACGGCTGGCCGCAGGGGATCTGGCGGCAGGCAGGTTTTTCAGTGCAGGGATTGGGCATTCGGTAGAAACTGAATATGGCTGATCTGCGCGTACTTTCGATCTTTGGCACCCGCCCGGAGGCGGTCAAGATGGCTCCGGTTGTCAAAATGTTGGCGGTCACACCAGGTATTGAATCGCAGGTGTGCGTGACAGCCCAGCATCGGGAAATGCTCGATCAGGTGCTGGATTTGTTCAATATCCAGCCGGATGTGGATTTGGATTTGATGCGCCCCGCCCAGACCCTGGCAGAGTTGACCGCGTCCATTTTTACCCATCTTGATCCGGTATTGAGCGATATTCGTCCGGATTGGGTGCTGGTGCAGGGGGATACGACCACCGTCATGGCGGCGGCTTTGTTGGCTTATTACCATCGTATCCGCATTGGGCATGTGGAAGCCGGACTGCGCACGCATGACAAGTGGCAGCCCTTTCCGGAGGAGATCAACCGCCGGGTGGCGGGTGTGGTGGCTGACCTGCATTTTGCCCCCACCGAGCACAGCCGTCAGAATCTGCTGGCCGAAGGCGTGCCAGATGCAAGCATCAACGTAACCGGCAACCCGGTCATCGATGCCTTGCAGGAGATCGTGCGCCGCCCAACCCCGCCGGAAACCGCCCAATTGTTGGCCGAAAAGGATATCCGCCCCGGCGGACGTGAACTGGTGCTGGTTACTGCCCACCGCCGCGAGAATTTTGACCAGCCGTTGGAAGACATTTGTCAGGCGCTGCGCGAGCTTGCCGAAACCTACCCCAAGCGGCTGGAACTGGTTTACCCGGTACATCTCAACCCCAATGTGCAGGACCCTGTACACCGTTTGCTGGCGGATGTGCCGAATATCACCTTGCTGCCACCGCTGGCCTATTTGCCGTTGGTGCATTTGATGAAGCACGCCAAACTGGTGTTGACCGATTCAGGCGGCATTCAGGAAGAGGCGACTGCTTTGGGTGTGCCTACTCTGGTGCTGCGCCAAGTTACCGAACGTCCAGAGGGTGTGGAGGCTGGTGTGCTGAAGCTGGTGGGCACTGATCGCAGACTGATCGTTGATTCAGCCCGCCACCTGCTGGAAGACGAAGCAGCTTATCAGGCGGTGGCGGCGGTTCAAAATCCCTTTGGCGATGGGCATGCTGCCGAGCGCATCGCTGCTGCTTTGCTGGCAGCCAGATGATCCCCCGGAACGATCAGTGAATACAACTGGCAGTATCTGCTTTTTACCCAAACTGGATGGGGTTGGCGGCCCGGCCTCGTTTCAGGCGCGGTTGATGGCCGAATTTCGCGGCCGGGGGATCAGTGTGCATCATGACCCGGCCGCACAGGATTGCGCTGCTATCCTGCTCAGCGGCGGTACGCGCCAGTTGCTTGCTTTGTGGCAGGCCAGAAGGCGCGGGGTGCGCATCGTGCAGCGACTGGCGCAGATGAACTGGATCCACAAAATGCACCGCAGCGGATTTGGGCATTATTTGCGCTCCGAGCGTAACAATCACCTTTTAGCCTTTATCCGCCGCCGCCTGGCCGACAGGCTGGTGTATCAAAGCGCTTTTGTGCAAGGCATGTGGACAGAAGCATTTGGAGATGTGCCTTCACGGGGCATGGTTATCCACAATGGGGTGGATTTGCAGACCTACACGCCTGAGGGGTTTCACCAGCGTCCGCCGGACCACTTGCGTCTGCTGGTGGTCGAGGGGCATCTGGGCCGGGGCAACGAGCCTCACCTGGAAAATGCCATCCGCCTGGCAGAGGCTTTGCAGGCCAGTGTGAATCAAAGGGTGGAACTGATGATCGCCGGCGATGCGCCGCAATCTCTGCGCGACCACTGGGCAAACAATACGCAGGCGTGGCTGACCTGGCTGGGGGCAGTGCCGCGGGATCATATTCCTGAAATTGACCGCTCGGCCCATGTGCTCTATTCGAGTGAACTGAATGCCGGCTGTCCCAATGCTGTCATTGAAGCCCTGGCTTGCGGATTGCCTGTGGTGGGCTACGCCACTGGCGCACTGCCGGAACTGGTACCGGACTCTGCGGGCCGGGTGGTGGCTTATGGCGGTGACCCCTGGCGGCTGGAAGCGCCGGATACCGCGGCTCTGGCGGCCGCCGCGCAAGAAGTTTTGGCTCACATGGAAAACTTCCGGGATGGCGCGCGCGCCCAGGCCGAAGCAAAATTTGACCTGGCAGTCATGGCGGACCGCTATCTGGAAGCTTTGTTGGGAGAATAAGCCTTTGACAGAGATGAAGCGCGGCGTGGATTATATCGGTGTGGGGGTGGGCGCTTTGCTGGTCAATGCGCATGGCGAGGTGTTCATGGCGCAGCGCGGCCCGCAAGCCAGAAATGAACGCGGCCAGTGGGAGTTTCCCGGCGGCTCGGTGGAATTTGGCGAAACGCTGGCAGAAGCCCTGCGGCGCGAGATGCTGGAAGAGTATGGTGTGCAGATTGAGGTGGGGGAATTGCTTGACGTGGCCGATCACATCCTGGGGGAGGAAGGCCAGCACTGGGTATCACCCACTTATCTGTGTCGCATTGCGTCCGGCGAACCGCAAATCATGGAGCCTGGTAAATGCAGTCAGATCGGCTGGTTTGACCCGCAGAATGTGCCGGACGCATTATCACAGATCAGCCGGGTGAATCTGGAGCATTACCGCCAACGCCTGGCCCGCCAGCAATCAAGGCAGTAGAAAAAATAACCCCCGCTGACAGGCGGAGGTTGTGGTATGCAACAGAGGGCTAGATCTAATGATCGCCTGGCAGATTTTGCAGCAGGCTGCCTTCCAGGCCGCGGTTGATCTCCCACGGATAGACGATGTAGGCATCCGTGATGGCAGAATAGTAATCGGGACGTGCCTCGCCAAACAGGTTGCGATAGGGATTGAAGTGCAGCACACAGGTGTATGGTTTGCCGCCGGCGCTGACCACGCGGTTCTTGACGGCGGTGATGGTGCGGCCGGAACCCCATACATCGTCCACGATCAACACCCGGCGATCCTTGAGCAGGTCGTCAACCGGGAATTGCAGGAACTTGGGCAGGGCAAACAACCGCGAGCGGGTCTTGTTGCGCTCCATTTCCAGCTCGGACGGGAAGTCCACCGCAGCAGTCAGGATGGTGACAATGTCCAGAGCTTCGGCCAGCAGACCGCCTGGCACAACTCCGCCCCTGGTGATGATCATCATGGCATCAAACTCAATTTCAAACTGGGGAATCAGGTGATCAATGATTTGATCGATATCATTCCAGGTGAGAGCCTCACGCCGCATGTTCTGTTCATCCTTCTTGTTTTGGGGTTTGTAATTGTATTATAGCAGGTCTTTTGGCTTAAAAATAAGAAATGGCAGGCGAGGGAGTGGCTAAATGATGGGCTTATATGAACTGAAAAACATGAGCCTGATAATTGGGGAAACGCTGTTTGAGAAGTTGGCGCTTATTGAAACAAGAG
>JAGVAB010000068.1 GCA_020060485.1 Anaerolineales bacterium | reverse complement strand
GACGACGGATTTCGCGGCGGTCAACTTCCAGTTGGGTCTCACCAGGCCCGCGCAGGCCAACACCGCCAGTTCCTCCGCGGCCTGATGCGCCGCCGCTCTGGCGGGCCAGATGCGTCCAGGCTCGGGTCAGGCGCGGCAGGCGGTATTCGTATTGGGCAAGCTGTACCTGGAGGATGCCTTCGCTGGTGTGGGCGTGCTGGGCAAAAATATCCAGAATGAGAGCGGTTCGATCAAGTACCCGCACATTCGCACTGAATCTTTTTTCCAGCTCTCGCAAATGGCGCGGAGAAAGCTCATTATCGAAGACCACCACCTGGGTGAGGGTTTCTTCCACCAGAGATTGTATTTCATCCACTTTTCCGGAACCAATCATGGTTTCCGGGTTGGGGCGGTCCAGTTTTTGGGTGGTTTCCCCGACTACATCCAGGCCGGCAGTATCCGCCAGCAGAGAGAGTTCTTCAAGCGAATCTTCAAGGGCAAGAACGCCGGGGTCATTGTGAAATTCAACCCCGACCAGAAAAGCTCTCTCACGGGGTGGTTTGGTAGGTTCAGGAATGCGTTTTGTCATTCAGGTTTCTGGCTGCCTTTCATGCCGAACCATTCTTTCAGACGGTGCATGGCTTCGCTGATCTCGGGCGTGCTGGTGCCGAGGGAGACGCGCACATAACCGGCGCCGAATTCGCCATAGACGCCGCCAGGTGTGATGCTGACGCCGGTGTCCTCCAACAAGGTGTTGCAGAAGGAAAAGTCATCGGTGAAGTGTGCTGGCAGTTGCGCCCAAACATAGATGGCTGCAGGCGGTGTTTTCAACGAAAAGCCGAGTTCCAGCAGGCAGTCAACGACGATATCACGGCGTTGCTGATAGATGCGGTTGCGGTCTGCCAACCAGCTCTGATCTCCAGTGAGCGCAGCGATACCAGCGGAGAGAATGGGGGCAAAATGCGAAGAATCGATCTGGCTCTTGTACGTGTGTAAAAGCTGAACGATTTGTGAATTGCCGACACCCATCCCCAAACGCCAGCCTGCCATGTTATAAGCTTTGGAGAGGGAGTTAAATTCAATAACCACATCTTTTGCGCCGGAAATTTGCAGGATACTGGGAGCGATATAGTCATCGAAACAGATATCGGCATAGGGAGCGTCCTGTGCGATCAAGATGTGATGTTGTTTGGCAAAAGCGACTACTTCCTCGAAGAATGCAAGTGAAGCAACTGCGCCGGTGGGGTTGTTGGGATAATTCAACCACAGGATGCGGGCTTTGTCGGCGATATCATCTGGAATGGCATTGAGGTCAGGCAGAAAATCATTTTCACTGAGCAGCGGCATTTTCCAGGTCGAGGCTCCGGCGATAGCGGCGCTGGTTTTGTAAACCGGATAAGCCGGATCAGGTACGAGTACCAGGTCTCCAGGATCAAGGAGTATTTGACTCAAATGGAAGAGGCCTTCTTTTGATCCGATGAGCCCAACGATTTCCGTAGCCGGGTTGAGGTCAACAGCAAACCGTTTTTGATAGTAATTGGCAACTGCCTGACGGAAGGCGGGAGATCCGCCATACGGCGTGTAGCGGTGCATGGTGTGCATGCGAGCAGCTGTGGATAACTCGTCAATGATGAAATCCGCTGGCGGGAGATCAGGCGATCCCATATCGACGCGGATGATATCAACGTTCTTTGAGCGAAGCTCTTCAATTTTCTTGGTGAGAGAAGCAAAATAATACGGTTTCAGAAAAGAGACGCGGTCTGCTGGTTTGAAAGTAGTCATTTTATTGATCCATTAACCCCTTTTTTTCCGAATTGATTTTGATCAATGGCGCAAAGGCTTTGGCGGTATTGGCGTCCGGCGGGGAATTACGCATTGGCAAAAGCACATGCACGATCGTGCCGGGGAGTTTTTTTTCATCGTAACCAGGGGATTCGAGCCAGATGGTGCCGCCATGATATTCCACAATTCCTTTAGCAATGTGCAAACCGAGGCCTGGCCCGCCGCCCTTGAATTTGGTTTTCCCACTGGAATGCAGCATGGCGCTTCCCAGGCGGGTGAATTTTTCAAACACGATTTCCTGGTGATCCTGGTCGATCCCAATACCCGTATCGGCAATAATCACTTCAGCAAAACCAGGCAGCTTCCGGCCAGAGACAGTTATCCTGCCGCCATCCGGAGTGTATTTGATGGAATTTTGCAGGACATTGCGAAAAACCTGCATGATCTTCTCCGGATCGCCGAATGTCATTTCATCGAAAGACTCAAATGGCTGGATAGTCAAGATTAAATCCCGTTCCGTGATGGTGCCATCCAGTTCGTTCATCAGAATGTTGAATAATCGGTCCAGCCAGACAGGTTGAAAATTGAGGCGCATCAGACCATTGTCGATCATGGAGACGTCAACCATGTCATCAATGATGCCCCTCATTCTACGAATGCCGTTGTGCAGGCCGCTGAGCAAGAGTGCTTCGGGCGAACCAGCTTCCAGTTTCAGACTGGTGAATTTATCTCCCAGCATGGAAGCATAGCCTTCAATCAGGGTGAGAGGCGTTTTTAATTCATGGGCGGCAATGGCAATGAAATCGGACTTGCTTTTGTCCACACGGGAAAGCTCTTGTTTGGCCTGGGTTAATTCCTGGGTGTAGAAGCTGGTTTTGGATTGGATTTCGAGTTCAGTGGATTTTACAAAAGCATAGTTGAAATGCGGCAAGAGGAGATCTGTGATCTCCAGCGCGGTGTGTTCGTCAAATTCCTGACGGGCGATTGTGTAAGTCAACGAAAAAAGATCGGCGATGAATTGGGTCAAGGTGTTGGATTGCCCCTCAACATCGGTGCGAGTCAGGGAAGTTGACCAAAGGGTGAGGATGGAATCCAACCAGGCAGGCTCCTGGTTTTCAACAGCCTGTTCCAGGGAACGGTAAAAATTTTCCAGCTGGTTTTGCAGGTCGGCACGCATCCCCTTGTTAGAGGAGAACTTCTGAATGACACCCTGGGTCCAGATGGGGCGGAAGATATTGAGGCATTCCACAGTTGATTTCGGCATACGTTAATAGTTTACGACAGGATTGGGTTTTTGCCAATTCTTAACTGATGTTACGCAGCAAGTGGCGGAAATCGGGTAAGATTTGCGAATGGACAAAAAATACTTGGAACTTTACAGCGATTATCTGCTCAGCACATTT
>JAGVAB010000171.1 GCA_020060485.1 Anaerolineales bacterium | reverse complement strand
TCTTCTGCGGGAAGGGGAGCTTTTTGTACTGTGTTGAGCAGCGGCGAAGCCGCTGCTCAACACAGTACGTTTCTTTTCCTCTCCCGGCCTATGAAGTCTGATTTACAAATCCAATCCGTGCCGGGGGAGAAATGGCGGCAGAGGGCAGCTCATTATCATCAGCATTTTGCATCTACTTTGGTCTGGATGACCTTGACCGTTTTGGAAAATCGTAAATGTCAAGCTTTCTTGAGAATGCCATGAGCACCGAAGGGATTTCCGGCGTGGCTTGCTCAAAATCACCCTTGTCCCGAAGAGTCAAGGGAAGCAAGAGCTTTGAAAAGCCCTGCGGCTATGATCTACTGTTTGGCATTCGGAAATTATCCGTCTGTTTGGGTCGACGGATGGTTTGGTTCGCGTGCCCGCAACCATTTTTGGACAGGCGGGATGCGAAAGAGCATAAGCAAAAAGAAGATGGCAGAGAACACAACAACCAGCCGACGGTCAATCTTGATCGCCCAGGCAGCATGCAGCAGGATGAGAACCCCGGCGAGATACACAGTGCGCTGGATGGGCTTCCAGTACCTGTGCAGGCGTTGGATGGCCTTTTTGTGGGACGTCAGTGCCAAAACGGTCAGAATGAGAAGCCCGGCCAGCCCGGGCAGTATGAAGGTTTGCTGGATCAAGGTTTTGAAGATGATACCGATCTGCAAGCCATAATCCAGGACGGCGAAAGTTAGAAAATGGAGCAAGGAATAGAAGAAGGTATACAGCCCTAAAGCGCGGCGCTGGCGGCGCGGCCAATCCCACCCAAACAGGCTGGCAGGGGTGCATGCCAGGGTTAACAAAAGCCAAATGACAGCTATGCGCCCAGTCTGGCGGGTGATGGCCTGGACAGGGTTTGCGCCCAGATTGGCGGTTTGCCATTGGACGAATAGCCAGAGGGCGGGCAGGAGCGATGCAATATGCACGCCCCAGGTCAGTCTGGTTTCTGGTTTCAGAACCATTGCCTCAGATCCATGCCGGCATAGAGCCCGGCGACCTCTTCCTGATAGCCATTGAACATCAGCGTGTCGACCCGGCCTGAGGCGCCGATGATGCGTTCGGTGGCCTGCGACCAGCGGGGATGAGATACCTCGGGGTTGACATTGGCAAAGAAGCCGTATTCCCGGGGAGAGGTAGCCATCCATAAAGAAGTGGGCATCTCTTTGACCAGATCAATCTTGACGATGGATTTAATGCTCTTGAAGCCATACTTCCAGGGTACGACCAGGCGCAGCGGGGCACCATTCTGGGGGAGTAGATTTTTTCCATATAACCCGGTTGAGAGGATGGTCAGATTGTGCATCGCCTCATCCAGGCGCAAGCCTTCAACATACGGCCAGGGGAACATTCCTGATCGTTGGCCAGACATTTGGTCTTCATCAAACAGGGTGATGAAACGCACATAGCGCGCCTCCGAAGCAGGCTCCACCTCATTGAGGAGCTTTGCCAAAGGGAAACCCAACCAGGGGATGACCATCGACCAGCCTTCCACGCAACGCATGCGATAGATGCGTTCCTCCTCGCCAAATCTGGTGATGAGTTCATCGACATCATAGGTTTTGGGTTTGTTTACCAGGCCAGAGATTTCCACACTCCAGGGGCGGATCTTAAGGTCTCTGGCCAGATTGCCAATGCCTTCTTTGCCCAAGTAGAATTCATAGAAGTTATTGTACGAGGTAACGTCTTCAAAACTGGTCAGTGATCTGCCCAGGTCATCCATGCTGGCGTTGGCAAAGGGCGACAGGGTGCTTGCAGAGGATGGGGTAGAGTTATTCAGTGTACTCAGGGTGGGTTGACAAGCCGCCAGGATGCTGGCTCCGGCAGAAAGCAGAGCTGCTTTTTTCAGGAATTCGCGGCGCGAATACACATTTTGCGGGGTGATTTGTGACGAAGAAATTTTCTTCATTCTCGGCCTCATTGCATACCGGAAAAGTATAGATTATTATGATATATTATATCATAATAATCTATAATACAGGCGACGAAAAGAAAGGTTCTCCAGATTTGCCGTGGAAGAGGGGCCCACTACTACACATCACGCCACTTCTCAACGGACAAAAAAATTGGGCGACACCCAAAGACGGGTGCCGCCTGTGCAGTGATTGGCAAGGGTTGGATCAGGCCGGGTGGTTGGCGATATAGTGCAGCAAGGCGCGCGTCAGCTGGGTATCATCAGCGGCGCGATGGCTGTTGGGCAGCGGAATATTGCATTGGCGACCGGCATTCTCCAGGCTGTGATATTGATAAGCCCGGCGGCGAGGGTCCCACTGACCGGCAAACTGGGCATAAAGTTTCATGATGCAGAAGGTTTGGAAGGATTCCTTCCAGGGAAGGCCATAGCCAGAATGAGTTTGCTGGAGCATACGCATGTCAAATTCTTCATTGTAGAAACCGATGACCCGTCCAAAAAGGATGCTGCGAATGGTAGGCCAAAGCACTGGCCAGGTTTTGGCGTTTTCTACTGCTTTGTCCGTAATGTGATGAATGGCTGTGGCGCCGGCCGGGATGGGCAAACGGAGAGGTTTTACCAGTTCATCCAGCAGAACAGTGCCATCATGGTCGATAATGGCAATTTCGACAATCTCGGCCTGGCGATCCAGGCCTGTGGTTTCGGTGTCAATAAAAACCGGGTTTTGCTTGAGGCGCTGTTGTGCGATGTAAATGGCTTGCTGGCGAGGGGTTGATTTGGTTGCGTCCATGTTAAGACCTTTTCAAAGATTACTTTCAGGGCAGTGTCCAGTATGCGATTTCATCCATATCGACAACGAGGTTGCGGGAAACGCCGGCGGTGAAAACGCCGAAATGTCCTTTGCCAGTGAAGGATGAATCGTCAACTTCCTGGATGAGCTGGTCGTTGACGTAGATTTTAAAGTTCGTTCCCTCGGCGCGTATGGCCAGGCGGTTGGTCTGATTTGTCCCACCCAGAATGGCCGCGTTTGACCCGCTGGCAAGCGAATTGACCCCATTGGCATCCCACCGGGTGAAACGGAATTGACTGTCGCAGGTCAGGCCAAGATAATAACCCTGGCCTTCTGTATAATCGGGCGCGCGGAGCACAAGACCATATTGATCCTGTCCGGAGCAGCTCCTGGTGGTAAGGATGGCTTGCAGATAGATGTTGGCAGGCGCCTGCGAAGTAAGCCTCCAGCCGCGAAAACCGGATGAACTGAAGCTTTTCATAACAAGAACACCATTAGCAACTGAGAAAGCCGAGTTGACATCTTCATAGGGAGTCTGCAAGCCGAAGGCAACGCCATTGTCCAGGGTGTTGCGCCAGGAAGGCGATCCCAAGTTTAATGTCGGAGTAACTGAGGGCGTCGGAGTTTCGGTTGGGGGCACAGTATTGGTGGCGGCCGGGGTCTCACTGGGTTGGGGGGTGGATGAAGGCGCAGAAATTTCATCCGTTGGCATTGAGGTCAGTGTGGCGGCAACAGATGTGCCCAGGGGATTATTTTCTCCATTGAGTTCGGCCGTCAGGGTGGAGGCAACTCTGGTGGCAATCGAATCTCCCGTTGAGGATTGTTCGTTGATCGGCAAATTGCAGGCCGATAACAGGATTGAGGCAAGAATAAGAAATCCTAAAGACTTTCGCATGGCGAATATCTCCTTATTTGGATAAAAGAACGTGCATTAATTATATCGCAGAACGTTAAATTGGGTTTCAAACAGCCTTAAGCGGGTTGTTCTGCAGGATGTATTGTATAATTCTTTTCAGAAATTCATGAAAACATATGTTGTGCAGTTGGAACGGGATGATGATTTCGTTTCGGCCAGAGACAAGATGATGTGGAGCAAGGCGCCGCGCATCCTGCTGGTCTGGCCGCAACGCGGGCGTGTGCTGGATCGGGAGATCGATCTGGTTCTGCTTCAGCGCCAGGGTCAAAAATTGGGGGCGCAACTGGCAGTAGTCTGCCATGATGATGACGTACTCACCTTTGCGCGCGAATTGAAGATACCAGCCTTTGAGTCGGTATCACAGGCACAGCGTGAGGCATGGAAATCACCGCGCAAAACTGCAAACACCCTGGAAAGATCACCGGCGCGCTGGACGCTGGGTGATTTGAAAGAATGGAAGAAGAATACCAGGCAGCCATTGGTGAGTAACACGATGCTTCGCCTGGCGGCATTCTTTGTGGGAGTGCTGGCAGTTCTGGGGCTGGGTGTTTTTTTACTGCCCGGTGCTGAGGTGTCATTCAAAATGGCTGAGGTTGTGCAGCGGGTTGATTTTCTCGCCTCTGGCAGCTTGGATGCCTCCACGACGACAGTAACGGGCATCGTGCCGGTACGAACCACTACGGTTATCGTCGAAGGAAGGGACCAGATCACTGCCAGCGGGATGTTGAAATTGTCGGACAAGCGAGCGGAAGGAGAGGTTGTTTTCACGAACCTGTCTGACGAAATCACCGCAGTGGACGCTGGCACTGTAGTGCTGACGCTGCAAGAACCCGTGGTTCGCTTTCGGACATTGCAGGCAGTTACCTTGCCATCCGGAGCGGGTGAAACGGCAACCGTTCGGGTGCAGGCAGTTTTACCGGGGGAAGCTGGTAATGTTGAGGCTGGCAGCATTCTGGCGGTGGAAGGTGCCCGCGGACTCAGCCTGAAGGTTAACAACCTGGAGCCGACCACAGGTGGTGGCGACCGGGATGCGCCCATGCCCACAGAGCTTGATCTGTTGCGCTTGCGGGACAGGTTGCTGTTCACGTTGGAAGAGAGCGCCAGGATGGACATGGAACGCGTGTTGGGAGAGTCCAGTATCCTGATTGCTGACAGCCTGGAAGTGGTTGAGATCATCCTGGAACAACAAGAACCAGCTATTGGCGAACCGGGCGACCTGCTGACCTTGAGCGTGCAAGTGGAGTTTTCCGCTCATTATGTGGAACGGGCAGACCTGGAAAGGGCAGCACAGTTTGCGCTGGATGCCGGTTTGACAAAGGGATACTCGGCAGATGATGCTTCGCTGGAACTGGTTTCTGTGCGCCAGATGAACGCCAGGGAATGGCAGGTGGTAGCAGAAAGGAAGATACGCCCCAACTGGCAGCGTGAAACCATGATCCGGTCTCTCTTGGGGGCCAAACCCGAAGATGTGGGCTTGATACTGATGGACAAGTACCCCCTGGACAGTGCGCCTGTTGTGCGGCTTCGGCCTCAGTGGTGGCCGCGTTTGCCTTACCTGCCGTTGCGCATTCAATTGGAGGCAGAGTGAGCCAAAGGGTTCTGGCAGTTGACCCAGGCGAGAAAAGGTTGGGCATCGCCATCAGTGATCCTGGCGGGATGATCGCCAATCCATTGACTGTTTTAAAGCATGAATCAAGGGGAGCCAATGCGCTGCGCATTGCCAGGCTGGCGGAAGAACAAGAAGCAGTGCTGATTATTGTCGGTCAGGCACTGGATGCGGAAGGAGAAGTAGGGCCGCAAGCCCGAAAGTCCATCCGTCTGGCAGAGGCGATTCGCCAATGCAGTTCCATCCAGGTACAATTGTGGGATGAATCCGGCAGCACGCAGGCTGTTAAGGCAGCACGCATTGAAATGGGAGTGAAGCGCGCCAAACGCCGCGGGCATCTGGATGATCTGGCGGCTGCTTATATGCTGCAAACCTTTCTGGATCATCGACAGGAAGCTGGCCAATATCCGTCAGAAACAGGATGAGCGCAGTCGAACTTTGAGGAATTGATGGCAGAAAATCACTCGCCAACCACCAAATTGACATGTGTGTTGATCTTTATCCTTGGCTGCGCTGTGATCGGCGGAGTGCTCTGGAGCAGTATGGCACTCATTGATCGGGCGGAACAACACTTTGGTCTACCACGAGATGGCTTTGACAGGCTGCAATTGACGCTGCATGCGCTGGATTTGATGCGGTATGAAAAAGAATTGCTGCAACCTGTGGTTTTTCCAGATGCTGCCCAACGAGAATTTCGGATCGAACTTGGTGAATCGGTGCAATCCATTACCCAACGTTTGGAGGAAGGCCGATTCATCTCAAGTGCTGAAGCTCTGGAAACTTATCTGGTTTATTCGGGCCTGGATCTTTCCATTCAGGCAGGGCAATACCAAATTCCCTCGGGTTTGACCACAGTGGATCTGGCCCGGAAGTTTCAGGATGCAACCCCTGATAAAGTGTCTTTTGGGGTGTTGGCCGGGTGGCGTTTAGAAGAAATCGCAGCGGTTTTGCCTACTTCGGGGTTGAACATTTCCAGCGAGGTGTTCTTACGGGCAGCCCGCCAAAAGCAAATGTTCATGGACTATGAATGGGCGGATGCAGAATCAGCTGAGGGATTTTTGTTTCCCGGCATCTACCAGATCAGTCGTACTGCCTCGGCGTATGATTTGTTGAGAATGATGATGGATCAATTCGATGCGGAAATAACCGCTGATCTACGGTTAGGATTTGCTCAACAGGGATTGAGCCTTGAAGAAGCCGTAATCCTGGCTTCGATCGTACAGCGGGAAGCTGTTATCGTTGAGGAGCAGCCTTTGATCGCCTCGGTCTTTCTTAATCGCCTGGCAGTAGGCATGCGATTGGAAAGTGACCCAACCGTGCAATATGCATTGGGGTATGTCCCGACGGCAAAATCCTGGTGGAAAAACCCGCTCACATTGACGGATCTTAAGGTAGATTCATCCTATAATACCTATCAGAATGCTGGATTGCCGCCTGGACCAATCTGCAACCCGTCTTTGGGAGCATTGCAGGCGGTGGCCTTTCCTGCGCGATCACCTTATTATTTTTTTCGGGCGCGCTGTGACGGGTCGGGGTATCATCATTTTTCTGTTACCTTCGAGGAGCATTTGCAGAAGGCCTGCCCTTAGAGGCGGATACAACGCATAGAGCATAAACCAAAATTGGAGGAAAGAATATGGCAAAGTGGCAATGTGTTGACTGTGGATATATTTATGATCCTGAGCTGGGCGACCCGGATGGGGGAATTGCCCCAGGCACCCCGTTTGAAGACTTGCCGGAGGATTGGGAGTGCCCGGATTGCGGTGCGCCAAAAGACACGTTTGAGAAAATGTGAATATGCGCTATGTCATTGTGGGCGGCGGTGTAGCAGGGGTTACGGCTGCCAGAGAGATCAGAAAGCTGGATCCAGCGGGAAACGTGTATATCTATTCCGCTGAACCTTACCCCTATTATTACCGTCCCAAGTTATGGGAATTCATTGCTGGCAGGATTTCGGCTGAAGAGACTTATTTTCGGCAGGAGGCGTGGTACACACAAGAAGGCATTCAGTTGCATTTAAGTACAACTGTGAATGCTCTGGATTTGCAAAACCGGCAGTTGGTCATGGCTGATGGTCTCAGGGTGGATTATGATCGATTGTTGTTGGCAAGCGGAGGAAGGTCATTCATTCCCCCAGTGGATGGGGCAGATCTGCCTGGAGTGTTTGCCCTGCGTACTTTGGATGACGCCAAGGCCATCGCTGCATTTTCCGATCAGGCAGGTTCTGCCACCTTGATTGGCGGCGGGTTGTTGGGGTTGGAAACAGCCAAAGCCCTGCTCGACCGGGGGTTGAAAGTGCGTGTAGTAGAAATAATGGAACGGCTGTTGCCGCGGCAACTGGATGAACCTGGAGCGGCAGTGTTGCAAGCCTACCTGGAACAACTTGGATTGGAAGTACATCTGGCCACCAAGGTTGAGAAGATCACTTCTTCCGAAACTGGATTGTTGCTGCACCTGGAAAATGGACGTCAATTGAACAGCGGCTTGGCGATCTTTTCGGCTGGAATTCGTTCCAATATTGAGATGTGGAAATCGGCTGGTCTTTCTTCCGGGCGCGGATTGCTGGTTGACCCTTATTTAGTGACCAGCGAAGCAGATGTGTATGGCGCAGGTGATGTCGCCGAGTTTGAGGGCGTGGTGTATGGCATCATCCCGGCCGCCAGCGAGCAAGGGAGAATTGCCGCGATCAATATGGTAAAGCCGGGAAGCGAAGTGTACCGGGGCACTTTACCGTCCAATCGATTAAAGATCGTGGGGATGGAGTTCATCTCCTATGGTGAGGCTACTGCAGAAGGGGATGAGATCAGTATTCTGCGCCGGGTTTCGCCAGAAGGCGGGCGGTATGAAAGGCTGGCACTGCGCGATGGGAAGATCGTCGGGGCGATTATTCTGGGAGATTCCAAACGTGCGATGGACATCAAACATTTGATGGAATCGGAAATTGAGGTTGGGGCATATCAGGATGGACTGTTGAATGATGATTTTGATTTGCGCAGCCTTTTCCCTGACTGATTTTTGCGCGATGATAGACATATCAACCATGGTTTAGAATGACAAATGAAAAGGAGTGAATAGGATGAAAATCGGTGAATTGATTCAAACAGCGGATTGGAAAAAAGAAAAGCATGCTCCTGTGATCGACTGTCCAGATGTGGTAACCGGTGGCGAGGAATTCATGGTGACGATCAGCATTGGCAAGGAAATTCCCCACCCCAATACAACTGAACATCATATTTCATGGATTGATCTCTTTTTTCACCCGGAAGGCGAGAAATTTGCCTACCATGTGGGCAGATTTGAGTTCATGGGCCATGGCGAATCTGTCAAAGGCGCCAATGAAGGACCGGTCTATACAGAACCAAAATTGACAGTGGCGGTTAAGGTAAAGACGACTGGTGTTTTCCATGCGGTTTCCCACTGCAACATCCACGGGCTTTGGGAAGGCGACAAAGAAATACGCCTGGCGTGAGTTTTTTTGACTGGGATGCAAAATTCCCCGATAATCTTCCGGGGAATTTTGCATCTAGAGGAGGGTAAATAAAGGTCAACTGGTAAATCGTTTTTCTACTTCCTGCCAGTTAACGATCTGCCACAAGCTGGAAAGATAATCTGCCCGTCTGTTCTGATATTTCAGGTAGTAGGCATGTTCCCAGACATCAAATCCGAGAATTGGGAACAGGTTTTCCTGCAAGGGAGTGTCCTGATTGGGGGTGGAATGAATGATCAAATCGCCTGTGGGTTTCTTGCTCAGCCAGACCCAGCCGCTGCCAAAGCGGGACATTCCAGCGCTTTCGATTTTCTTCTGGAAGTTCTCAAAACTATCAAATGCAGCGTTGATTGCCTGACTGAGTGCGCCTTGCGGTTGTCCGCCGCCAGTTGGGGAAAGGATAGACCAGTACAGGTTGTGATTGTAAAAACCGCCCCCGTTGTTTCTGACTGCTGTTCGGATCTGGACGGGAACTTGATTGATGTTTGCAAGAGTGGTTTCAATGGGCTGCCCGGCGAAATTGGGGAATGGTTCCAGAGCGGTATTCAAATTTTTGAGATATGCTGCGTGGTGCTTGGTATAATGAATCTCCATGGTGGCTGCGTCAATCACAGGCTCCAGTGCGTCAAATGCATAGGGCAAAGAGGGGAGTTCGAAAGACATGATGTTCTCCTTTGATAGGCAATGCGGGTGATGTGTTACAACCCGAAAATAAGATAAATATTATCATAATTATACTAATAAACAAAATGGATGTCAAGGCTTATGATAGACGAACCAATTAAAAAAGGCGCAGTTGCTCCGCTATTGGGCCTGCTGGGTGCGGTGTTGGCGGTTTCCACTGGCTCGATCTTTATCCGCTTGGCACAGGGCGAAGTGGAGCCATTGACGATTTCTTTCTATCGGTTGGGAATAGCTGCCCTGGTTTTGCTGCCATTTGCTTACCGTAGTCGCAATGAGGCGACCGCCCTGGAAAAGAAGGAATGGTTGCTGTTGCTGATCGGGGGAGTCTGCTTGTCCCTGCATTTTGTGAGCTGGGTGTCTTCTTTGAGATATACGTCCGTGATCAGTTCAGTTGTGATTGTTACCAGTGCGCCCTTGTGGGTGGCGTTATTGTCCCCTGTTCTGTTGAAGGAGAATATCACAAATGGGGCCAAGGTGGGCATGGTGCTGGCTTTGCTGGGGGGATTGCTGGTGGCCGCCAGTGGTTCATTCCAAATTCAGCAAGGGCAGGTTGTTTGGATGGGAATGGAAATACCGGCCACCAGTAATAAAGTGTGGCTTGGAAATCTTCTGGCATTGGCTGGCGCCTGGTTCGCGGCTGGTTTTTTGCTAGCTGGACGGAAAATGCGTCCCAGGTTGTCATTAGGGTTGTATACTTTTCTGCTCTACGGCATAGCGGCGGTCTGTATGCTGCTTTTCCTGCTGGTTTTCAGACAGCCTATGACCGGTTTTTCAGGCAAGATGTATCTGTGGCTGGCGGCGATGGCATTCATTCCTCAACTGATAGGCCACACTTTATTGAATTGGGCCTTGGGCTATGTTTCTGCGGCATACGTCTCTGTAGCGCTTTTGGGAGAACCGGTGGGAGCTACACTGCTGGCGTTGATCTTCCTGAAAGAGGTGCCGGGCTTGCTGGAGGTGAGTGGGGCGGTGGTCATCCTGATCGGCATTTATGTTGTATCAGTCTTTGAAAACCGGCGATGATGAAAACTCCCTCTCCGAAATTTCGGGGAGGGAGTTTGGAGATGAAATGGCCTGATCTTGATTTGATCAGCGGCTGTAAAGCTGATTCAGGTTTTTGATCTGGTTTACCAGACTGGGATTTAAAGCATCAGCGGGCATGCGCCAGCCCCAGTTGCCGGATGGTTTACCAGGGAAGTTCATACGCGCCTGGCTGCCAAGCCGCAGAAAATCCTGCATGGGGGCAATGGACAGAACGGCGACCGAGCTCCAGATGGCGCGGATCATGTCCCAGGCAATATCATCGCCCGACCTGGCCAGATAGCGGCGCATGAAATCTTTTTCTTGCTCGGGAGCAGTCAGATAATAGCCAAGAGCAGTGTCGTTGTCGTGAGTGCCGGTATAGGCCACACAGTTACGTACATAGTTATGCGGCAGGAAGGGGTCGTCCGAATCGCTGGCGAACGCGAACTGGAAGATACGCATACCAGGCAGATTAAAATCCTCTCGCATTTCTACTACATCCGGGGTGATTTTCCCCAAATCTTCAGCGATGATTGGTAAAGTACCCAGGGCATTTTTCAGGGCGGTAAAGAAGGGTTTGCCGGGGCCAGGAGCCCATTTACCGATCTCCGCGGTGGGGTTGCCGTAGGGCACTTCCCAATAACCAGCGAAGCCGCGGAAGTGGTCGAGGCGGATGATATCCACCATCCGCAGGCTGGCTTTGAATCTCTCCAGCCACCAGGCGAACCCGGTTTCTTCGTGTTTGTCCCATTTGTAGAGAGGATTGCCCCACAGCTGGCCAGTTGGCGAGAAATAATCGGGTGGCACGCCTGCTACAATTTTTGGAAGCCCTTCTTTGTCCAGGTGGAAAAGCTCCGGGTGTGACCATGCGTCAGCGCTATCATAGGCAACAAAAATGGGTATATCGCCAACGATCTGGATATCACATTGATTGGCAAAAGTTTTCAGAGATTGCCATTGACGGAAAAAGAGAAATTGGCGGAAGATGTGGCGTTGAATGGCGGTCTGATTTTCCTGGGCAAATTGCTGCAGGGCCTTGGATTGACGCTTGCGCAGCGGCGCAGGCCAGCCGCTCCAGGCGCCACCCCCATTGGCCTGTTTGATGGCCATAAAGAGGGCAAAATCCTCCAGCCAGTAGGCTTCTTGCTGCTGGAATGCTTGCAGTTCGCCAGCAAGATCTTTGTCTTTAATTTTCTGGAATCGGGCGAAGGCTCTGTCCAGCAAAGTTAGTTTCCAGGTGATGGCGTTGCCAAAATCTACATGGTCTACCGGGAAGGAAGGACGATCGCTCAAATCCTGAAGAGTGAGCATGCCTTCTTCAAGGAGCAGGGCAGGGCTGACGAGCAAGGGATTGCCAGCAAAGGCTGAGAAACACTGGTAAGGCGAATCGCCATACCCGGTGGGACCAAGCGGCAAGATCTGCCAAAGATGGCATTCGCTCTCCTGCAAAAAATGCACCCAGCGAAAGGCTTCGGGGCCAAAATCACCGATGCCGTCTGGCCCTGGCAGACTGGTTGGGTGCAACAAGATGCCAGAAGCTCTTTTAAAGCTCATAAGGTTGTCTCCGTGTGGTCAGGTAATCGCCAGTGTGGACGCACTGGCTGGGATAATCTGAGGGGATCAGGTCGGTGCCAACGATGCCACCGGCTTCGATGATCATATTGGGAGGAACAATGGCATTTTTACCCACCATAGCGATGCGCAACGACTGCGGGTTGACTTCACCAATGCGGGCGTTTTCCTGAATACGAACACGCTTGTCGAGAATGGTGCGTTCAATGATGGCATTCTTTTCAATCACTGTATCTGTGAGAATGATCGATTCGCGGATAATCGCGCCCGAATGCACATAGACCCCGGGCGAGAGAATGCTGTTGATCACCTGGGCGCCAGACTCAATGGTACAGCCATCACTAATCATGCTGTCAATAATGGTTGCGTCCTTGCGGATTGAAACTGGCGAGCGCTCTTCGGTGCGGGTGTGAATGATCCAGGATCGATTGTGAAGGTCCAGGGAAGGGGGGGATTTTAGTAAATCCATGTGGGCTTGCCAGTAAGTGGCCACCGTGCCGACATCAACCCAATAGCCATCATAGGGATAGGCAAAGACCCTGGCGCCGTTGTTCACCATTTCTGGCAGGGCGTCCTTGCCAAAATCGTGGGATGAGTCTTTCCGCAGGTGATCTTTCCACAGGACATCATCCAGTGTATCGCGGTTGAAGAGATAGACGCCCATGTTAGCCTGGTTTGAGGGCGGGTTGGGCGGCTTTTCCACGAATGAGTTAATACGATATTCCTCGTCAAAGCCGACAATGCCAAAGCGGGAAGCGTCCTGTAAGGGTACTTTGATGGTGGCCATTGTCAGGTCTGCTTTGTGCTCCATGTGGTACTGGATCATGGCGGCATAATCCATACTGTAGATGTGATCGCCGGAGAGAATAAGGATCAGATCAGGGTTGTTGTTCTTGATGAAAGAAAAATTTTGTTGTACGGCGTCTGCTGTTCCGGTGAACCAGCCGGCATGTGAGGATTTATAGGGGGTGTAAATGCGAATACCGCCGGTGAAATCCCGGTTCAAATCCCAGGGTGCGCCTGAACCCAGATGCTCGATCAGGGAATGCGGGCGGTATTGGGCGATGATCATGACATCAAATAGATTGGAATTGACACAATTCGATAGAGTAAAGTCAATAATTCGATATTTGCCGGCAAATGGCACGGCAGGTTTGGTTCTTTTTGCAGTTAATATACCAAGACGAGTTCCTTCACCGCCAGCCAGAATGATGGCACGAGTTTTCATACGACATCCTTCCTCAGGTTTTGATAAATGGATGCATATTGCATGGCGGAGCGGGTCCAGGAGAAGTCCTGGCGCATGCCGTTGAACTGTATCTTCTGCCACAGGTCTTTATCCTGGAATGTGATCAATGCCCGCTTGATGGTTTTTGCCAGTTCCTTGCCGCTTTCTTTTGTGAACAGAAAACCGGAGTTGGCCAGGATTTTCCGCGGATTATCTTTGATGGTGTCTTTAAGCCCGCCAGTGGTGCGGGCTATCGGCACACAGCCATAGCGCATGGCAATCATCTGGGAGAGGCCGCAGGGCTCATAGCGGGATGGCATGAGCAGCATGTCTGCTCCGCCATACATTCTTTGCGACAAAGAAAGGTCAAATTTGATGACAGCCCGCACCCGCTCAGGAAAATCGATTTCCAGTTGGCGGCAATCCTGTTCGAGTTCTGGCTCGCCTGTGCCAAGAATGACAGCCTGCCAGGGAAGGTCGATGATCCTGCGCAGGCCATCGACCACCATGTCAATTCCTTTTTGGTGGAAAAGGCGGCTGATAACAATCAGCAATGGGATTTCCGGATCTGACGGAAAGGAAAATTCCTGCTGCAATGCGGTTTTGTTGATCTTGCGGATATCAAGAGAATCCCAGGAGTATTGAACCGGCAGCGCCTGGTCGGTGGCCGGATTCCAGGTTTCGACATCCAGGCCATTCAAAATACCGGACACATTTTCTTTTCTGGAAGTGAGGATCAATTCAAGGCCACAGCCAAATTTAGGGGTCAGAATTTCCTGAGCGTATGTAGGGGATACTGTTACGATATGGTTTGCGGTGAGGATGGCTAACGGAAGTGGTTGTTTGCAACCCCATTCGGGAAGGCGGGAGTCATTGCATTGGGCCAGATTAAAATCCTGGAGAGCAGACTCGGCAGTAGCACCCATAAAGGGCAGGTTATGAATGGATAGCACAGAACGGGTGTTAAAGAAATCAGCGGTAAATCGCCGCGAGGTATGCATGGCATAAATAGCGGCGGAGACATGCCAGTCATTGGCATGCAAAATATCCGGTATCCATTTAATCTGCCGAGCCATTTCCAGAATGGCTAGCGAGAAAAATACATACTTTTGGGCATCCTGGGCCAAGTCTGTGCTGTACACATCGCTGGAATACTGAATTGGCTCGCCATCAATCAAATAGTAGGTGAGGCCGTTTAGAGTCAATTCGTAAGCGGCGGCATTGATGGGACCATCGATATGGGGTATGTTGAAAATGGCAATCTCTTTGGGAGAGGGATATTTCTTTCGCAGTGATTGGTGAAACGGCAGAACGATACGAATATCAATGGGATTCGTGACATGGGACGAGAGGTTTTTTAATGCATAAGGAAGCGATCCAGCCACATCTCCCAAGCCGCCAACCTTTACGAGGGGAGCGGCTTCGGATGCAGCAAAGAGCACTTTGGTTTTTGATTGGGAAACAGATGATTGAACGGACAATTGAACTTTCCTCCCGTAACGGTGCAGATCGCTGAATGGTTTATGACCAGGGATACAAAGTTGATCCATGGTCTTTTATAATGCTAATTATAGCATTTCCACATAATCTTCTACCTGAGTTTGATCCGGGGATGCGCCAAGGTAGGTTGCCAGATTGCTGACCAATTTGGCTTTTTCTTCAGCATCCCGTTTGCTCCAGGTACGGGTTTTGACTTCCAGGAAATGTCCAAGAGATGGGGTCAAGACAGTGTCGATATTGATATAAAATTCTTCACCTTCAAAGGTGATCAGGTAGCGCAATCGTTCCTTGTCAATTTCCCGCTCACCAGTGGGCTTAAAATATTCGCGATAGAAACGCAGACTCTGATTGGCCGGGGCAAGGTAGCGGCTGCGATTGAGAATGACTTTATGGGGGAAATGGCGTTCCCTGGCTGGACCTATATGAGTCAGACGGGAGCGCACATGGGTGACCTCGCCATTTTCATTGATGGCGTGATCTTCACGGAAGCGGATCATGCCCTGATTGGGGTCGTCGAACATCAGATAGTTATCATATTCCTTGTAATGACGCTTGTAGATGATGGTGATGTCTGGTTTGAGCAATGCTGAAAGAATAGGCTGAACATCATCAATTTGCACCTTGGCCTGAACTTCGTAACTTTCTTTCTCAGATGCGCCGCCAATGGCGATCAATTTTGCCAGGACAGATTGTTCCCGCTCTTCCAGGAAGGTGTCAACTTTGGCGGCGTATACCGCGGCCTCTTGCAGAATGGAATTCTCGTTAATCGTCAGGAGGTTGTTTTCGCGCATGACCCACTTGCCGTCCACCATGACGTCGGTGACATCTGAGGATTTGGTGGCATAAATGATCTGGGCATAAATGCCGTTGTGATCGCGGCGGAAGCGGGGGGCATTGTGCACCTTATTGAGGTCGATGAGGATGAGGTCAGCGCGCTTGCCGGGTTCGAGCGAGCCGGTGATCTCACCAATGTGTAAAGCCTCGGCTCCCATGCGTGTAGCCATAAGTAAAACGGTTTCAGCCGGCAAAGATGTCGGGTCATTGGTGCTGACCTTGCCAACAAAAGCCGCCAGTCTCATTTCTTCGAACATGTCCAGGTCGTTATTGGATGCAGTGCCATCAGTGCCGATGCCCACATTAAGACCAACTTCCAGCATCTTTCGAATGGGCGCCATGCCTGAAGCCAGTTTAAGATTGGAGCTTGGATTGTGAGCAACCCCTGTATTGGCGTGCAGCAAGGTATGCATTTCACCTTCGTCAATGTGTACGCAGTGGGCGGCAATGGCTTTGGCTTTAAGCACTTCCTGTTTTTTCATGTAAGGCACAACTGGCATTTCGTTTTCGCGGCGCATGTTTTCTACTTCACTGGCCGTTTCCGAGATGTGAGTATGCAAGGGTACATCATATTCCTGCGCCAGAGCTGATGCCAGCTTCAGTATTTCGCTGGTATTGGTGTAGGCAGCATGTGGCGACACCACTGGAATGATGAGGGGATGGTTTTTCCATTTTTCAATGAATTTGCGGGTGTATTCCAGGGCTTCGATCGGAGAGTCGGAGTCCGGACTGGGAAACATGAGGATGGTTTGCCCCAGCAGACCGCGCATGCCAGCCTGCGCAGTTGCTTCAGCAATGTCATCTTCAAAATAGTACATGTCAGCAAATGTGGTAACGCCACTGCGAATCATTTCGGCACAGCCGAGCAACGTACCCAGGCGCACGAATTCAGGTGAGACGAATTCGCGTTCCACCGGCATGCAATAGCCCATCAGCCAGACATCCAGACGCAGGTCATCTGCCAGGCCGCGCAGCAAGGTCATAGGCACATGGGTATGAGCGTTGATCAAGCCAGGCAGCAGAACTTTTTTACCACAATTGATGATCTCAGGCGCATCCCATTCGTCAATAATGTCAGCTTCAAAACCAACGGCAATGATCTCGTTACCTTTTACTGCAAGCCCGCCAGGTTCATACTGGTTGAATTTTTTATCCATGGTGAGCACGATGGCGTTTACAAGTAAAAGATCGGCACTTTTCTTCATGAAATTGTTTCCTTTCTATACCTTTCAAAACCTTTTAAGAATCAGGTTTGGTTGTTGAGCGGCGTAGGAGATAGCGGCGCAAAATATCAAGGGTGATGGTGGAAGCCCAGTCGGAAGCCAGCTGCGGCGAGCCGCCATAACTGCGGTTCTTGCGTATGGTTTCCTTGCCGGATTGAATCTGAAGTTCCAGTTTTCCTGCCTGAAAAAAGATGGCCAGAGAAATCTGTTCTGCCTGTTCGCTGCGCACTGCATTCAGCATGGGTAGAAATTCTTCAAGACTGGCGGCCTGTTCCACGCTGCGCAGTTGTTCACTGGGAATACCCATCGCCTGGAATCTTGAAAGCAGGGTTCCCGCCAAACCATGTTCCACGGCTGTCAGCGTGCAGCCATTGTCGATCAGGAGGGTCTGGACAGTATGATCCAGAGTGTCCTGGTCAGTTCCAAAGATGTGGTCCCCAAGCCGGGAGCGAATGATAGTTTCCATCCCGGCAATGAGAGAATCTGCCTGGCTTTCTGTATCGGCTTTGGCAGTAATGCGTATATCCGTGTTTCCGGGGTGGGCGAGAAGGCCAACGGTAGGGTTTGTGCTGGTCTCCAGATCACCGATCATTTCATCGACTTGCGATTCTCCAAGGCCGGAAGTATGCAGCACCCGGGCTTTGATGGTTCCTTGCAGGGCGAAGTGGTTCACAAGGAAAGGAAGGACATCATTGATGGTCAGGTATTCCATTTCACGCGGCACACCGGGCAGACAAATGATCAGGCGATCGTCTTTGGTGGCCCGAAAGGCAGGTGCGGTACCCACCGGATTTTCGATGGGCGTAGCACCTCTGGGGATATAGGCTTGGCGCATGTTGTTGCTGGTGGGTTGACGGTTATACTGGCGAAAACGCGCCTGGATTTGATCCCAGAGATTCTGATGAAATTCAACATCGACATCCAGCGCAGAAGCCACCGCCTGCCGGGTGGGGTCGTCCACGGTTGGCCCAAGACCACCGGTTGTTATAATGATATTCGACCGCGTCAATGCTTCGCGGATGACTTGTTCAATCCGGTTTGGATTATCCCCCACAATGGTGGTGCGATAAAGGTCTACACCAATATCCCTCAATTTACGGGCCAGGTATCTGGTGTTGGTATCCTGGCTTTCACCTAAAAGGAGTTCAGTTCCAATTGCGATGATCTCGGCGGTGGGCATGGAATCTCCTGAATAGTAGGATTCTGATAGGTATTCTTCCAGGTTTCATTCAGGGCGACAGGCGTCCATGTTTATCTGGTGTTGGATGATGTGAGCAGGGCATCCCGTAATTTTAAATCGGTATTCCGGATTTTTTGCGCCAGGTCGGCAGCCAGGTTGAACATGACCCGATAGCCCAGCTCAGGATATGTCTCACATAGCATCATCAATTTTTTGCGCGGCAGGAAGATGACCCGGGTGGATTTATCCGCAGCACGCACACTAGCAGAACGAACGCCGCCATCCACCAGGGCCATTTCGCCAAAGGATTGGCCGCGTTGCAGTATGGCGATAACCCGCGGGGTTTCATCCGTGGTGAGTTCGGTGGTGACCAGGCCCAGCGAAACAACTACTTCCACCTTGCCTTGCAGGATCAGGTAAAGATCGTTGTCCCGGGAGTTTTCATCAAAAATGAATTCACCCTTTTTGAAATTCAATTCCTGACAGATGCTCTCAATCAGTTCGAATTGCACAGGTGTGAGATTATAAAAAAGATCAGATTCTCTTAAGAAGTTGGTATACTTCCCCATAGCGGCCTCCTGTTTGTCAAAGTGTAGCATGGATTAAGTTTAAAATCAATTTTCATCAGAATATTCTAAAGAAAAGAGGTTCTTTGGGAGTTAGTGTAATGCGTCAAACTTATCATCAATGGTAAATCCCAGAAACCTGGAAAAGAGACGGCGCAATGATCGATCGCAAAGCAATTGGAAAAACAGGTGAAGAAGCTGCTGCCAGATATCTTGAGAAAAAGGGATGCAGAATCCTGGAGCGCAATGTGCGCACTGCGTACGGCGAAATTGATTTGATCGTGCTTAACGGCGAATCACTGGTGTTCGTTGAGGTAAAAACACGTACCAGCAAGGCATTTGGCTATCCTGAAACCGGAATCACGGAATTAAAACGCACCCACATGGTGCATTGTGCTGAGGATTATTTGCAGACCCATCCGGAATGGAAATATCCCTGGCAACTGGATGTGATTTCGGTGGAACTGGATCAAAATGGCGGTGTCCGTATTGAGTGGTTTGAAAATGCAATTTGAGAAACTGAAATCCCCGGTAGTGGTCATCGTTGGGCCTACTGCGGTTGGAAAGACAGCGGTATCCATCCAGCTTGCCGCTGCGTTAGATGGCGAGATCATCTCTGCTGACAGCCGTCAATTTTACCGCGGCATGGATATTGGAACAGCCAAGGCTACAGAGCAAGAGCAGGCTGCCGTACCGCATCACCTGATCGATGTGGCAGATGCGAACGAAATATGGAGCCTGGCGATTTATCAGGAAGAAGCCAGAAAAGTAATTGCGGATATTCACCAGAGGGGAAAGCTGCCATTTTTGGTAGGGGGAACCGGGCAGTATATCCGGGCGGTGCTCGAAGGGTGGAACATTCCTGCACAGGCGCCGGTTCCGCATCTGCGGGAAGCACTTGAAACATGGGCGGCGGAAATTGGGCCGGTGAAACTTTATGAGAAGCTCACGATTCTTGACCCACAAGCAGCGGAGAAGATTGACCCGAACAACCTGCGCCGAACGGTGCGGGCTTTGGAGGTTATTTTCCAAACAGGCAGGCGGTTTTCAGTTCTGCGGCAACAAGAACCTTGCATTTATTCCATAAAGATGGTTGGATTGCAAAGGCCAAGGACAGAACTTTACCAGAGGGTTGACCTCCGTATTGACCAGATGATCCAGGAAGGACTTGTTGAGGAAGTCCAACGATTACTGGAAAAGGGCTATTCACCTGATATGCCGAATATGTCTGCCATTGGATACCGGCAGATCGCCGCATATTTGCATGGAGAGATTAGCCTTGAAGAAGCTGTGGTTCAAATCAAACGGTTGACGAGGAATTTTGTGCGGCGTCAGGCTAATTGGTTCAAACCGGGTGACCCGCGCATCTGCTGGTTTGACATGGATGAAGATGTTTATGAGAGGATCCTTGGTTTTATCGAATCCGAAAAGGGCTGGATATTGCCTGGATAGGCTGCGAATTGTTGATCTTATGAATGGAGGTTGGGAAAAATGAAAAGACAACCCTGGCTTGAGCGATATGATGCCGGAGTTCCTCATACGATGGCGTATCCTGCAGCAGCAGTTCACGAGCTGCTGGAGCAGGCGGCGGAGAAGTATGGCGAACATGTCTGCACAATTTATAAGGGCAGCAAGCTCAGCTATGCCGTCTTAAATGGATTGAGCGACGGCTTTGCTGCGGCGCTTTTGCAGTTGGGGCTGGCCAAAGGCGAGCGGGTCGCAGTGATGATGCCCAATGTTCCACAATTTGTGATTGCATATTATGGCATTCTCAAGGCTGGCGGTGTGGTGGTGGCCATGAATCCGCAGTACAAGGCTGATGAATTGTTATTCCAAATGCAGGCTTCTGAGGCAAAAATGGTTGTTGCTTTGCGAGCATTTCAGCCTGTATTGGAGTCCATTCGGGCCCAGTTCACAGGCTGCCAGTTCATTTATTCCAGCCTGGAAGACGCGCTTGTTTTGGCAGAGCTGGCGGCGGGCAAAGAGATGCAAATCAATGATTCACTGAGCGAGTTTGATCATTCCAGTTTTCTCAAAATCCTGCGGGATCACCTTGGCCACAAACCAGAAGGGTATCGTGCAAGGCCAGATGACCCTGCAATTTTTCAGTTCAGCGGCGGCACAACAGGCATTCCCAAAGCGGCAATTGGCTTGCATCGTAATCTGGTTGCCAATATTTACCAATTTCGACACTGGTTGGTGGGGTTGGAAGACGGCCGTGAGATGGTGTTAGCAGCAATCCCTCTTTTTCATGTATATGGAATGGTGATTGCCATGGGCATGGCTGTTGCATTGGGGGCAGGGATGATCTTGATCGATAATGCACGCGATATTGACGCCATTTTGCAAAGTATTGATTCTTACCACGCAACTTTGTTCCCAGGTGTGCCCAATTTGTATCAGGCTATTAACCGGCATCCAGATGTGGAAGCTGGCTATTATAACCTCAGTTCGATCAAAGGCTGCATTTCAGGTTCAGCACCTTTGATGCGCACAACAAAAGAAAAATTTGAGTCCTTGACCGGCGGAAAATTGATCGAGGGATACGGCTTGTCTGAAGCTCCCACTGCCACACATTGCAACCCAATGTATGGTGAGAATCGGGAAGGTTCAATAGGTTTGCCAATCCCGGACGTGGATTGCCGGATCGTAGATATGGAGACAGGCCTACAGGAGAAACCGGTGGGTGAAGCTGGTGAATTGATCTTGTGCGGCCCCCAAGTCATGGCCGGGTATTATCAGAATGACGAGGAAACTCGCCAAACTTTACGGGATGGCTGGCTGTTTACCGGCGATATTGCCAGAATGGACACAGAAGGCTATTTTTATCTGGTGGGCAGGAAGAAGGATTTAATCAAGATCGGCGGGTTTCAGGTGTGGCCAAGGGAAATTGAAGAAGTCCTGGAAAAACACCCTGCTGTGGCTGATGTATGTGTGGCAGGTGTGCCGGATATCGAACGCAGTGAGGTGGTCAAAGCCTGGGTGATCCTCAAGAACCAGCAGGAGGCAAGCAGCGATGAATTGCAGGAATGGTGTCGGGAAAGGATTGCCGATTATAAATGTCCAACCCTGATCGCTTTCCGTCAGAATTTTCCCAGAACGAGTGTGGGAAAATTGCTGCGCCGGGAGTTGATTCGGGAGCATATAGAGGGGATGGCTTCGGATGTGTCTTGAGAATAAAAAAAGAGCCGGTAATCCGGCTCTTTTTCAGGTTTGTTTTGAATTATTCCACTGGCAGCAACATAGGTGTGCCGCTTTTCTTTTCGACTGGCAGCGGAAAAATTTCTTCAAATTCTTCACGAGAGATGGTTTCAGCTTCCAACAGGCGGGTTGAAACAGCGTCCAACTTGTCACGGTGTTCAATCAGGATGCTGCGAGCTCTGTCAAAGGCAGCCTTGACAAGGCGGCCAACTTCCTCGTCAATTTTCTCAGCGACTTTTTCGGAATAGTCACGCTGTTCGGAAATCTCCCGGCCAAGAAAGACCATTTCTTCTTTTTGACCATAGATCATTGGGCCAAGTGATTCACTCATCCCCAGGCGGGTAACCATGGTGCGGGCGATTTTGGTCACTCTTTCGATGTCGTTGGCTGCTCCTGATGTATAGTCATCAAAGACAAGTTGCTCGGCTGCCCGACCGCCCATCAAGCCTACCATCTCAACCAGCATTTTCTTGCGGGATTGGAGGACTCTATCCTCGGCTGGTAGTGCCAGGGTGTATCCGGCAGCCATGCCGCGGCCAATAATCGTGATCTTTTGCACTGGGTCTGCCTCGGGCAGGGTGTGCATCACAATGGCATGCCCGGCTTCATGGTAGGCAATAATTACTTTTTCTTCTTTATTGATCAGGCGGCTTTTGCGTTCCGGGCCAGCAATGACGCGTTCAATGGATTCTTCAAATTCAGGCTGGGTAATGATCTTTTTGTTGCGCCGGGCAGCCAGAATGGCGGCCTCATTGACCAGGTTTTCCAGGTCAGCGCCGACGAAACCAGGTGTGCCGCGAGCGATCACGTTTAGATCCACGTCCGGGGAAAGAGGTTTGCCGCGCGCATGCACTTTTAGTATGGCTTCACGACCATTTATATCCGGGCGATCAAGCACCACACGGCGGTCAAAACGGCCAGGCCGCAACAATGCGGGGTCAAGGATATCTGGGCGGTTTGTGGCAGCCATGATGATTACGTTTGTATCTGTGCCGAAGCCGTCCATTTCAACCAGTAACTGGTTAAGGGTTTGCTCGCGCTCGTCATGACTGCCGCCCAGGCCAGCGCCGCGATGACGGCCGACTGCATCGATCTCGTCCACGAAGACGATGCACGGTGATTGACGTTTGGCCTGTTCAAAAAGGTCGCGCACGCGGCTGGCGCCAACGCCAACAAACATTTCCACAAATTCCGAACCCGAAATGGAAAAGAAAGGCACGCCAGCCTCTCCCGACACGGCTTTGGCGAGGAGCGTTTTTCCGGTTCCTGGAGGGCCAACAAGCAGGACACCCTTGGGTATGCGCGCCCCCAGAGCAACAAATTTTTGCGGTTCCCGCAGGAATTCAACCACTTCCAGCAATTCTTCTTTTGATTCGTCAACCCCAGCAACGTCCTGGAAGGTAACAGTGGGCTGGTCGCCGCTGAACATGCGCGCCCGTGATTTGCCGAAAGACATGGCGGCATTGTTGCTGCCTTGCGCCTGACGGAAGATGAAGAAAAAAGCACCTACGAGGAAAATCATCGGCAGAATATAACCAATGGCTGACAAAACCCCGGCCCATTTGCTGGGGGATTTGATCTCGATTTTTACCTGCTCAGGCGACATCTTGTCAGGTTTTACCCCAAGCTGAAGCAATTGCTCGACCAGTGTGGCCGAAGGTTCTTTGGTGGATTCTCGTTGAGAGCCATCTTTCATGACAAGTTTGAGATTGCCATTGTCTTCAACGATTTTTTCCACATTTCCTTTTTGGATCTCCTGTGCGACTTCATTGATGCTTAAAACACTTTGGCTCGCGTCTGGCGAATTAAAGCTATACACCAAAAGAGCGATCACAGCAATAAAAAGAAGCACATAGATCACATACGATTGTTTTCGAGAATTCACTCATACCTCCCAGGGGAGTCATCAATATTCAATATGTCCCTGTATGATCAAGATTATACCAATCTATTAACCTGGCGACCAGCTTGCACAAGGTACCAAAGGTCGAATTAAGAAATATCTTATACATTCCCACCAAAGATGAGTTGAGAATTACTCATCGCTCGTTTCGTAAAAAATGGCAGGCAAAGGGTGGCATTCGCCGCAACCAATTTCTGGCTCATTGACAACCTGACTGGTTTTGGTGCAATAAGCGCTTATCCTCATTTCATTGCCAAAGACAAGGTAACGAGGCTTGATTTCTGCGCGGAGAAGCATGGTGGGGCAGGCGTTGGCTCTTAGAATATCAGGAACTGGACAAGAGCGGCAGAGCGACGCGTTCCATTTTTCTGCTTCAGGTGTGCCTTCCACCAGACGGCATTCTTCCTGAGTTTGGCCGCGGTAGTAGTTGCCATAGAAATACTTACATTCTTTGCCATAAGGTGTGCGCATAGCCAATAACTTTCTTTGGCGGGTGAATGAGAGTTGATGTAAAAAAGGTTCCAGCCAGGTGCGAAGGGCGGCCAGAACCTTTCGTCTGCCGTTGAACAGGGATCAAGCGCGGGTCAGATATTCACCATTGCGCGTATCAACCTTGATCACGTCTCCCTCAACCACGAAACTGGGGACTCCCACTTTCATACCGGTTTCAACAGTTACCAGTTTGGTCACACCTGTTGCCGTATCGCCGCGAACAGCAGTGGCAGCTTCGATGACTTTCAGGTCCACAGATGTGGGCAGCTCGATTTCAATCGCTTCTGCTTCGTACAATGTAAGCTTGGCAATCAATTCCGGTTTGAGAAAACCAGCCAGGTTTCCGACAATATTATTGGGTACCAGGTGTTGTTCGAAGTTTTCCTGGTCCATGAAGTAGAAGAATTCACTGTCACTGTAGAGGAATTGAACATTGCGATAATCCAGGCGCACATCCTGAACGCGATCCCCTGAGTTAAAAGTTTTTTCTACATTTGAACCGGTACGCATATTGTAGGCTTTGATGCGAATGGTGGCCTTGCCTCTGCCCGGTTTATGGTGGTGGTAATCAACTACCTTGAAGAGTTCTTTGTCCTGTTCGAATGTTACGCCCTTGCGAAGTTCATTTACATCGATCATATTCATCAGCCTTTGATAAAGGATATATAACCTTTGAATTATAGCGTAAGCTTCTCCACGTGGCAAGGACAATTTAACTGACGGGTGTACTAAAAAGTTGTTAGAGGGATAGCAAAAAGAGAGCCAACCTGTTAAGATAGCGGTTCCAACACCAAAATCAAACAGGAGGCTCACAATGGA
>JAGVAB010000129.1 GCA_020060485.1 Anaerolineales bacterium | reverse complement strand
GCGGGGAGGGGAGTTCGAGGGGTGGGGTGAATAAACCCCGGTGATGCACAGACCGTCTTTCGTCCGGCCTCGTGCCATCAATAAAAGAAGCAAATGGAATATTTACTTTGAGAAAGCCATGCTACAACCAGGCAAAATCATTGACATTCCGCGCGACATACAGTATAAATAGTTATACAAATCATACTTATCATACTGCAAAGAGGTCATCCATGAAATCACCGAAAGGCAAACACGCCTGGACGGCAAAGGTTGGCGAAAAGGGACAAATTGTGATCCCCAAAGAGGCGAGAGAGATCTTCGATATCAAGCCGGGAGACACTTTGCTTTTGCTGGGAGATGAAGCACAAGGTATTGCCATTGTGCGCAATGATGTCTTTTTGCATCTGGCCAATTCCATACTGAATGCCCAAAAACCTGATGAGGAAGAAGACTAAAACCTGTGTTGTGTTCAAATTGTCGTAATTCTGCGGTTCGTCGTTACAATAACGATTTTTGAATCAACCACAACTCAGGTTTAAAGAAAGAACCAAAGGATCACATCATGAAATTCATAAAAATTGCACTCCTGGTGGCCGGGAGCATCCTGGCCATCCTGTTTTTTGCTGCCGGGATCTATATTTATCGCAACCTGAATTACCATAAAGCTCCCTTGCGCCGCACCATGCGCGCCGGCTTTGTCGAAAGGCAAGCCGTGATGGCTGATGGCAGCATCCTGAATTACGCCGAAGGTCCAGACAATGGGCCTGCCCTGCTGCTGATCCACGGGCAGGCCGTATCCTGGGAGGATTATGCAGACGTCCTGCCTGCCCTTGCGAAGCACTACCATGTTTTCGCTGTTGATTGCCATGGCCACGGCAAATCCAGCAAAGACCCTGATAAGTACAGCGCAGAGGCGATGGGGAAAGATTTTGTGTGGTTCATTGAAAACGTGATCGGCGAGCCGGCCGTTGTTTCGGGCCACTCTTCCGGCGGGTTATTGGCGGCCTGGCTGGCCGCCAACTCGCCCCATAATGTGCGAGGGGTCGTTTTGGAAGACCCGCCATTTTTCTCCAGCGAGGCTTCACGGGCCGAAAAAACCTTTGCCTGGGTGGATTCTTTTGAACCGATTCACCGGTTTCTGGCGCAGGATGAGCAGGATGATTTTCCACTTTTCTACCTTGAGAACTGTTACTGGCTGCATTTTTTCGGAGATGGACGGGAAGGCATTCTTCAATATGCCAGATCGTATCGAGCCAAACATCCCCAGGAAAAGCTGGAAATCTTTTTCCTGCCGCCATCCATCACCCGGATTTTCCAGTTCATTGAAGCGTATGATCCCCGATTTGGTGAGACATTCCATGATGGTTCCTGGATGACGAATTTCGATCATGCCGAGACCCTCTCCAGAATTGACCTGCCTTCCGTGCTGATCCATGCCAGTTGGCAATATGACCAGAACGGCATCCTGCTGGCAGCCATGAGCGGCGAAGATGCAGAAAGGGCGCATTCACTGATCCCCAACAATGTGTTGATCAATGTCGTCTCGGGGCATGACGTGCATGCTGAAAAACCGAATGAATTCACCCGGATCATGATCGCATTTCTGGATGAAATTCAGTGATTGTCTGTTAAAAAAGACCTGCCCGGGCTTTATGGACACAGTCTTTTTGAAAACGAAAGCGTGCCCTGCGACAAACTCAGGGCACGCTTTCGATCCCAATTTCTTAAAACTTAGCTGCGCAGTTTTGCGTCCAGTTCTTTTTCGAGCATGTAGATGATCTTCTTGCGCAGCTTCTGGGTGTCCTTGTCGCTGAGGGTCTTATCCGCTGAACGATACACCAGCGAGTAGGCCAGGCTTTTCTTGCCTTCGCCAATCTGCGGGCCGCGGAAGATGTCGAACAGGAACACGTCTTCCAGCAGGCTGCCGCCGGATTTGCGGATCACATCCAGCACGGCGTCGGCTGGCATGGCTTCATCCACCACCACGGCCAGGTCTTCGAGGACGGGCGGGTAAACCGGCACGGGCACAGTCTCAAAGCGCAGCGGCATTTGCTTGAGCAGGGCTTCCACATCCATTTCGGCAGCCAGAACCGGAGCTTTCTCCAGGTCGTATTGCTCCTTAACCAGCGGGTGCAGTTCGCCAAAGCTGCCCAGCAGCACGTCTCCACTCCATACATTGGCGCACTTGCCGGGGTGGAATGAGGGGTGATCGCCGGGGGTATAGGTTACGTTCTCAATATGCAGTTCAGCCAGCATGGCTTCAATCACGCCCTTAAGGTCAAAGAAATCCATCCGCCCGGCAGGTTTGTGATCCCAGGCTGGCAAATGACGCAGGCCAGTCAGTGCCAGGGCCAGGCGGCGCGGTTCCACCGGTAAAAGCTCACCCTCAATGGGCAGGAAGACAGCCCCCACCTCGAACAGAGCCAGGCGCGGCCGCTGGCGCACATTGCGCTCCACTACTTCCAGCACCTGGTTCAACAGGGTGCGGCGCAGCACGGTGCGGTCGGCAGCGATGGGGTTGGCCATGCGGACATATTCCAGCTTTGGCTGCTCCACATCGGGCGGCAGCAGGCGCTCCTCGGCTTCAGGGGTGGTGAAGCGGTAGGTGATGATCTCCTGCAAACCCAGGCGGGCCAGCACATCCCGCAGCCGCTCTTCGCGCTCCAGGGATTCGTTGCGCCGCTGGGGCGGCAGCTCGTCCGAGATGCGCGAGGCGGGGATGTTGTCATAGCCGTACAGCCGGGCCACTTCTTCCAGCACGTCGGCCCTGCCGATCACCCCGCGTCCGATGTCAGTGCGGTGATCCGGCGACTTGGCATAGATGATGTCGCCTTCGATCCGGCAGGTGAACTCCAGACGGGTTAGCAGATCGACAATTGTCTCTGCCGGGATGTGGATGCCCAGGCTGCGCTGCACATACTCTTCGCTGATCTCCACCAGCGGGTCTTCAAAGGGCTTGGGATAGGCATCCACCAGTCCCTGGGCGATCTCTCCGCCGCTCCACAGGGCCATGCGGTCCAGCCCCAGTCGCACGCCAAACTCTGCCAGGGCCGGGTGCAGATCACGCGAGAAGCGGTAGCCGGCCTCGGAAGAGAGATGGTCGGCCTGCATGGTCTTGCGCACGTTGATAAAATTCCAGTTGGCGCCTTCCAGAAGCACGTTCTTTGTCTGCGGGGTTACCTCGGATTCCAGGCCGCCCATGATGCCGGCCAAAGACAGCGGCCCGGCGGTGTCGGTTACCAGAATGGTATAAGGCTCCAGTTTGTGTTGCACATTGTCCAGGGTGACCAGAATTTCTCCGGGGTTGGCGGCGCGGGTGATGATGGTCGGCGGCTTGCCGCCGGCGCGCTGCACCAGCACATCGTAATCAAAAGCGTGCAGGGGCTCGTTCCATTCCAGCATGCAGTAATTGGTGGCATCCACCACGCTGTTGATGGGACGTGTGCCCGCCAGGCGCAGGCGGCGCTGCACCCAGTACGGGCTGGGGCGCGCTTCCACACCCTTCACCAGACCCAGCACAAAGCGCGGGTTCAGGTCGGGATCCTGGATCTCAATGAATGCCTGGCCTTCGATTGAAGGGCCAGCGGCAGGCACGGTCAGTTCCGGCATGCGCAGGGGCTTGCCCAGCGCGGCCGCGATCTCGCGGGCCACACCCACAATGCAGGCATCCCGCACCATGTTGGGCAGCACTTCAAAGGTATAAACCACATCGCCCATATACTCAGCCAGGGGCACACCGGTGGGAGCATCGTCATCCAGAATGATGATGCCTTCGTGTTCTTCAGAGATGCCCAGCTCCTTCTCGGAGCAGACCATCGAGTCGGAAACCACGCCGCGGATCTTGGCCGACTTGAGTTTGGTCAGTTCCCAACCGGGTTTGTGACCATCGTACAACTCGGCGCCCAGGCGGGCATAGGCCACCTTGAGCGGCCTGGGCAGCGGGCCGGTGCCTTTATAGTCGTATAAATTGGGTGCGCCAGTCAGCACAATGCGCTCGCCCTGGCCGTCGTCCAGCTTGCACAATACCAGCCGGTCGGCGTCCGGGTGGGGCAGCACTTCATTGATTTGCGCCACCACGAACATATCCTCCGGCCAGCTCAGGCCGGAAATCTTGAATTCATGTTTCTCGCCCTGGGGCATCGGCAGACCGACCACTTGGATCAGCTCAACTTCCATGCCAGCCATAGTCATCACCCGGGCCAGCTCTTCGATCGGGAGATCGACATCAACATAATCTTTTAACCAGGAAAGTGGAACTTGCATAGTGCCTCGCTCATTCTGTAAATATCTTTGAATTCATAGGGTTCAATAATCCGTACCCAGGGATTAGCCAACAAATCGTGATCCGTCAATCAGTCAACCAGGGATTGGGGATTAGGGATTGGGCCAACCAGGTATTCTGATTCAATATCGCCATCACGAACTTCGTGCCGGCGTTTTTTCAGGTTGGCCAGAATACGCTGATTCCCAATTACCTGCTGCCTTTGCGCCTAGAACTGCTCCAAAAACCGCACATCATTCGCCCAGAAGTAGCGAATATCCTCAATCTTGTGGCGCAGCATATTGATCCGCTCCGGCCCCATGCCGGCGGCAAAACCGGAATAGACCTCCGGATCATAGCCGCCATTCTTGAGTACCGTGGGATGCACCATGCCGCAGCCGAGGATCTCCAGCCAGCCGGAACGCTTACACACCGGGCAGCCCTTGCCGCCGCAGATGAAACATTCCACATCCATCTCTGCGCTGGGTTCGGTGAAGGGAAAGTGATTGGGGCGCAGGCGGGTGCGCACTTCACGCCCGAACAGGCGGCGCACAAAATCGTTGAGTGTGCCCTTCAGGTCACCGAAGGTGATGTTCCTGCCCACCACCAGCAGCTCCACCTGATGGAACTGGATCTCGGAGCGGGCGCTGATCTGCTCATAGCGGTAGCACATGCCCGGCAGAATCACGCGGATCGGCTCGGGCGCAAACTCGCGCATCACCCGAATCTGACCGGGTGAAGTATGTGTGCGCAGCACCACGCCCTCTTTGGTGGTAAAGAAGGTGTCCCACATGTCCCGCGCCGGGTGATAGGCGGGGATATTGAGCAATTCAAAGTTATATTCCTCAGTTTCCACATCGCGCGAGCGGTAAACCTGGAAGCCCATCTCGGCAAAGATGTGATAGATCTCGCGCAGCACCTCGGTCTCCGGATGCAGGCCGCCATGCAGCGGCTGGCGGCCTGGCAGGGTAACGTCCAGTTGCTCCTGGTTGAGCGAGTTGGACAACGCGATCTGTTTGATGTTTGCCATGCGCTCGGTCAGGCTGGCTTCCAGTTCGCGCTTCACCTGATTGGCCGCCTGGCCAATCACCGGGCGCAGCTCTGGCGGCAGGCTGGAGAGATTCTTCATGATCTCGGTGATCACTGCCCGGCGCATGAGGAAGGTTGTGCGCCATTGCTGCAAGGCTTCTTCATCTTGCAATGTGTTGAGCAACGCCAGACCCGTCTGGCGCACCTCGGATAACTGCTGTTGCAGCTTTGCCAGCAGTTCTTGCTGGCTGAGGTTTGCTTGATCTTGTTCGGGCATAAAGCCTCCTTAATTCGTTCAGGATGTTCTGGTTCTGCCATCCTGAGATTAAAAAAATAAACCGTCCCAATCAAAGGGACGGGGTCTCCGCGGTACCACCCTTCTTGGCCGCCAGAAGCGGCCCTCTCGATCCAACAGCCCTGCGAAATACTGGCGATTGGCTGCGCTCATAACGCTGCGCCTGCGTCCCGGACTACTGGCCCTGATGGGCGTTCCCCCGGGCGGCTCGAGAGGGAACTTCGACCTGCTTTCACCGGAAGGGTGTCTCAGTCCATGCACCCGTCTCCCTGTCGGTTTCCACCGGATTACTTTCCTCTGTCACAGCCTTTTGTGACTTGTACTTGTCTCTATTATGCCAGAAAGAGGGCAGATGTCAAGATGGGAAACGGAAGAAAAATGAGCCTGGCGTAAACATGCAGAAAATGTCTGCGCCAGGCCATTGTGACAGTTAATCAATTTCTTCCAGTTTGCCTGTTACGGTGAAGATGATACGCTCGCAAAGGTTGATCACTCTGTCGGCGGCGCGTTCGAGGTTGTGAGCCGCCCAGAGGAGGTAATTTGCCTGTTCCAGCGTTTTGGGGTTTGACATGATCAGTACCATCAATTCCCGATAGACCTGGGTATATAAATTGTCAATTTCGTCATCATCTTTTGGAATGGAACGGGCGGCTTCCACATCTCTGGCAATGAACGCCTTGATCACGCGATCGAGCATGGACTGTACTTTTTCAGCCATGATGGGCAAGTCGATGAGGGGTTTGATCAAGGGTACATCGCCGATCAGAAGATTGACCTTGCCAATGCCCTTTGCATAGTCCCCAATGCGTTCCAATTCTCCTGCGATCTCCAGAATAGCTGCCAGAACGCGCAAATCAATCGCGGCTGGTTGCCGCAAGGCGATCAAAGCCAGGACTTCATCTTCGATAGCGTAGCGCAATTCATTGACAACGCGGTCTGTCTTGATGATCTGCTGCGAGCCTTCGAAATCACGCATCTTGAGGCAATGTACAGAATCTGCCAACATGGTGGAAACCAGGCTGCCCAGGGAGATGACCTTGTCCTGCAAGGCCTGTAATTCCCGATCAAATGTTTCGCGGCTCATTATCCAAATCTCCCGGTGATATATTCTTCAGTGAGCTTTTCTTTAGGGTTGGTAAAGACTTGTCGGGTTAAACCTGCTTCAACCAGATAACCGGAACGGTTTTCATCCACATTGAAAAAGGCGGTAAAGTCTGAGGCGCGGGCGGCTTGCTGCATGTTGTGGGTCACAATGATGATCGTGTAACGCTCCACCAAAACGCGGATCAATTCCTCAATTTTCAATGTGGCAATCGGGTCCAGGGCGGAAGCTGGTTCATCCATCAAAATAATTTCCGGTTTGACGGCAATGGCACGCGCAATGCAAAGGCGCTGCTGCTGCCCGCCTGATATGGAAAGCCCGCTTTCCTTGAGCTTGTCTTTCACTTCATCCCACAAGGCTGCCTGGCGCAAAGCTTCTTCGACCAGTTCGTCCATATTGCCTTTATATCCGTTGATGCGCGCCCCCCAGGCAACATTTTCATAAATGGTCTTGGGGAACGGGTTGGGTTTTTGGAAGACCATACCGATCTTTCTGCGGACTTCGACGGCATCCACGCCAGGCTCATACAAATTGTAACCATGATACAAAATTTCTCCATCAGTGTGAGAGACGGGAATGAAATCATTCATGCGATTGAAAGAGCGCAACAGCGTGCTTTTTCCGCACCCGGAAGGACCAATAAGCGCAGTGATCTTGCGGGCTTCAATGCGCATATTGTTATCTTTAATTGCCAAAAAATTTCCATAATAAATATTCAAATTTTTGGTTTCAATGGCAATTTCATTCGGTGCCGTTTTGGCAGCCGGCAACATTCTTTCAGTGTGGATAATTTCGATGGTCATCTTAATTCATTCTCCTGCTGAAACGATTTCTGAGCAAAATCGCAGTGGTGTTCAAAGACAGCAGCAACAACAATAGAACGATGATGGCTGCTGCGGCAATGCTGCGAAATTCAGCCTGGGGACGAGAGGTCCACTGGTAGATCTGAATGGGCAGCGTGGTGAATTTCGAAAACGGGCTGGTGGGGTCATTGGCAATAAAATGGGACGCCCCCACAACAACCAGCGGCGCGGTCTCGCCAAAAGCACGCGAGATGGCCAAAATGGTGCCAGTGAGAATCCCCGGCAAGGCACTGGGTAATACATGATGCCAGACAGTCTGCCAGCGAGTGCCGCCCAGGCCAAAGCTCGCCAAACGCAACGTACCGGGAACAGCTTTGATCGCTTCCTGAGCGTTAATGATGATCATTGGCAGGATCAAGAGCCCCAGGGTCAAGCCTGCTGAAAGGATGGTACGCCCATTGCTGTTAAGTGGATCAACCAATCCAAAGACTGCACCACTGGTCAACTGGTTTAGCATGCGAACAAAGATCGCCAAACCCAACATGCCGTAAATGATCGAAGGCACCCCGCTCAGGTTATAAATGTTGGTACGAATAACGCGGCTGATGAAATTCTCCTCTGCATATTCTTCAAGATAAATTGCGCCCCCAACCCCAATTGGGAAAGCGAACAGGATCGCCACCAGGATCGTCCACAATGAGCCCAAAATGGCCGTACGAATGCCGGCACGTACCACATCACTGGATTGGGGTGAGGTGAGGAATTGCAGATCCAGCCAACTCATGAATTCAATTTTGGCATTGGGAGACTCATCAATGATCTCTGCCAGCGCTTCTTCCTTGCTCATGCGGATCGTATCCAGCATATTCCAGATTTGAACGATCTTGTAACCAACCACGCGATCCAGGACAAGCCCATAAACATCGTCCCGGCTTCGTTCTGCAAATGGCTGCAAGTGCTCAAGGTTACGGAACAAACCCTTGGAAACATTTTCCTGAAGCACCAACACCAATTGTTCTTTCTTCATGTCCTCAAGTTCAACACCGTCCCTTGTCAGAGAATCCGGGTCAACCTTGGATTCATATGCCACATAACCAAATGCATTGTTAATGATGGTCAGCAGCAAAATAATCAGCACAACAATGCCCACAGTAGTCGAAGCCCGGAAGATTGCACTCCACACTCTCCCCGTGCGGTTTCGGGCGGGCAAATTGGTAGCAAAGAGATCACTCATTCGTACACCTCCCGGAAGCGCTTGACCACCGATTGACTGAAGATGTTCAATGCCAGGGTCATGAAGAACAACATCAAACCTATGGCAAAGATGCTGTTGTAGTCAATAGAGTCATAGCTGATGTCGCCGCCGCTGATGCGCACAATATGTCCGGTCATGGTTTCGGCTGCCTTGAATGGGTTGAAAGTAAAAGCCGGACCTGCACCTGCCGCGATCGCCACCACCATGGTCTCGCCGATAGCCCGCGAGATGGACACAATGAACGCCGCCATGATTCCGGAGAATGCTGCGGGCACAACCACATTCAATGCCGTTTCCAGCTTGGTTGCCCCCAGGCTGTAAGCCGCCTCCCGCAGGGAGCGCGGTACGGCAGCCAGTGCATCCTCGCTCATCGAAGCCACCAGAGGCAGGATGAGAATGCCAATCACAATGCCGGCCGAAGCGGTGTTGTAGATTTCCACCACGTTCCTGCCGAAGATTGTGCGCAGTAAAGGAGTCATAAATGTCAGCGCAAAATAACCAAAGACGACCGTTGGAATGCCAGCCAGGATTTCCAGTACCGGTTTGAGCGTGTTACGCACCTTCGTAGAAGCATATTCACTCAGGTAAATTGCTGTGCCCAACCCAAGCGGCAGTGCAACCAGTATGGCAATCAAGCTTGTCATCAGGGTAGCATTGGCCAATGCCCAGATGCCAAATTTGCCAATTTGCGGATTCCAGTCTTTTTTGAGGAAGAATTCCTTAAGGGTAACCTTGTTCTCCAACAAGACATCCAGGCCAACTGGATGCTCTCGGGCAATTGTTCCTTGTGCACCGCGTTCAACGATGATTTCATCTCCCGACACTGCCAGTATCAGCATGATCTCGTCCTGCACTCGCACATAATCTTCCTCTGAAAATGAGGCGCCGCCAGTATTCAACGTGATCGTGGTTTGATCAATGGCGATCGGAGCAGCCAGGGTTTTGTTGAGGTCTTCCCATTGCACTTTGGTGAAGAACAGCATGGATTGAGAACCCAGAGAGTAAATGATCCCGGCAGTGATCAGGATCGATAATGCGCCGCACATAAATAAAAACCCCTGAATCAATGTTTCAGCTGGGCGCATCTTCTTTTGCAAGGAAGCCTTTACGGCAACGCTATCCTCGTATTCCATTGTAGTTTCCATAAAATTTTGTCCGATTTTCACTTTTTTTCAGATCAGCCCTGTTGTCCGGTACCAGTCAATTGGTTGAACTGAAAAGATATTTCACAGGGTGAGAGGTCAGCATTGTCAACAGCCCAACACTGACCTCTTTTGCTAACAATTGGTTCGAATTACTTCATTGCTTCCAGCCACTTCATTTGGGCTTCTTCGAGGGCCTTCGGGCTGGCGGGGAAATAACCTACGGTGGTGATCTCTTCGTTGACGTAAGTCAGGAAGAAATTGATGAAACCGGCCACCTGGGGTTTTTCCTGCATGATGCGGGCGTCCGAGTAGATGAACAGCGGGCGGGCCAGAGCATAGGAGCCATCTTCCACGGTCACTTCATCGGGGGTCACGCCTTCGATGGACAGGATGTTCATCTTGCCAGCGTTTTCCTTGTAGTAAGCGTAGCCAAAGTAACCAATGGCATATGGGCTGCCCAGCACACCCTGCACCAGGACATTATCATCCTCGCTGAGCTGGGTGTTTTTGGCATTCAGGTGGGGGGCCTTGTCTTTCTTGAAGACTTCTTCCACAAAGAAGTCGAAAGTGCCGCTGTCGGTGCCGGGGATGAAGCGCAGGATCGACTCATTCGGCCATGCGGGGTTGACATCCGACCATTTTTCAGCCTGGTCGGAGAAGATCAGGGCCAGTTCTTCCATGGTGGCGTCGCTGACGAAGGTGTTTTCCTTGCTGACCACAACGGCCAGAGCGTCAGTTCCCACGCGGAATTCAATCGGCTCGCGGCCAATTGCCCGGCAGGATTCAACTTCAGAGTCCTTGATGCCGCGGGATGC
>JAGVAB010000018.1 GCA_020060485.1 Anaerolineales bacterium | reverse complement strand
GTAGGGACAGGTCAGTGACCTGTCCGCAGTGCTGCGATCCCGGGGTTTGAATTTGGATGGATGGGGGTTGTTTGCATTGACAGAACGGACAGGTTCGCTTCGCTGAACCTGTCCCTACGGTGCTGGATGTTTTCCAAAATGCGCAGTTTTTCGGTAGGGACAGGTCAGTGACCTGTCCGCAGTGCTGCGATCCCGGGGTTTGAATTTGGATGGATGGGGGTCGTTTGCATTGACAGGGCGGACAGGTTCGCTTCGCTGAACCTGTCCCTACGGTGCTGGATGATTTCCATAATGACGCAGTTATTTCGTAGGGACAGGTCTTCACAACGACATGCCTGAAGTGTTACAAAATACCGTTGGTATTTTGCGTCTTTTTTTGATTACCTTCGTCTTTAATAGATGAATTACCATTCAAAAGGAGAATTTCATGGACGACAAAACAATCAAGAATGAAGTAAAAGACAGGTACCGTGACATTGTCCTGTCCAATAGCAGTTGCTGCAGCGGCTGTGATTGTGGCAGCGCAAACGTGGAAATTAACCCCCTGATCGATTACAGTGCAGAGGGAGTCGAGGTTGTGGAAGGCTCTGACCTGGGACTGGGCTGCGGCATGCCCACCCAATTTGTGCAGATCGAACCCGGGCAGACTGTCCTCGACCTGGGCAGCGGGGCAGGCATCGATGTGTTTCTGGCAGCCAAAAAAGTCGGCCCAACCGGCCTGGCAATCGGCGTGGATATGACCGAAGAAATGATCGAGAAAGCCCGCACCAATGCCCGCAATGCCGGCATCACCAATGTCGATTTTCGCCTGGGAGAGATCGAGAACCTGCCTGTTGCAGACCAGACTGTTGACCTGGTGCTCTCCAATTGCGTGATCAATCTGGTGCCGGATAAACGCCGGGCTTTTGCAGAAATCCACCGTGTACTGAAAAGCGGCGGGCGATTCTGCATCTCGGATGTGGTAACATATGGACAAATGCCGGAAGAGATGCGCCAAGATATGTCCCTGTGGGCCGGCTGTGTGGCCGGAGCAATCGACAAGGAAGAATATCTGGAACTCGTCCGGGAAAGCGGTTTTGAAGACCTGAAGACCCACCAATACAGCATCTATGACGCCGTCAAACAAGAAAACTTCGGCATGGGCAGCCTGACCCTGGAGGCCACCAAACATTAATGGATCTGGATACACACTTTGTCTGGGAACGATTCAGCCAACAATTGAGAAACTTCATTCTCAAGCGGGTGAATGATGAAATGGACGCGGAAGACATCCTGCAGGATGTCTTCCTCAAAATCCATCAGCACATCCACACCCTGCGCGACGATGAGCGTTTGCTGCCCTGGCTGTACCAGATCACCCGCAATACGATCATCGATCATTACCGCACAAAGCGTGTTACAGCCGCACCGCTTGACGAAGAGCTTTTTTCCGTTTCACTGCCAGAAACATTTGCAGAAGACGAGATCGCCAGCGGTTTGAAGGACTTTATCGCGGAATTGCCCGACAAATACCGCCAGGCCCTGATGTTGACCGAGTTTGAAAACGTGTCACAAAAGGACCTGGCGCAACGTCTTGCTCTTTCCAACAGCGGCGCCAAGTCCCGCGTGCAGCGCGGCCGGATCTTGCTGAAACAAAGCCTGGAGGATTGCTGCCAGTTTGAATTCGACCATTATGGCCAACTGGTGGACTATGTTCCCAAGACAAATCATTGCTGTAACGAATCTGGCGTATCCCGCGAGTAAGTTCAGCGCACAAAAGTGCCATTGCGCAGGTCGTTCAATGCCTGGTGAATCTCGGCCTGGGTGTTCATCACAAATGGCCCATAGCGGGCGATCGGCTCATGCAGTGCGCGTCCCATGACCAGCAGAAAGCGCAGCGACACATTGAAGGCAGCCACATCCAGCACATCACCATCTCCCAGCACTGCAAGGCAGGGAACTTCGCTGACCTCCTGTCCGCCAAGGCGACCGGCACCCTCGAACACATAGGCAAACGCGGTTTGTTCCGCCGGGGCAGAGAATTGGGTGGCAACGCCAGCCGGCAGGGTAACATCCAGATAGGTCGGTTCAGCCAGCACTTCAGTTACCGGCCCGCGCACCCCATCCACCTCACCGGCAATGACCCGCATCCGGCTGCCGTCTGGCCGCACTGCTTCGGGTATTTGGTCAGCGAGGATCTCCTGATAGCGCGGCGGCATCATCTTGTGGCTGGCAGGCAGATTGACCCACAACTGGAATCCTTCCATGCGGCCATCCAGCGGTTCAGGCATTTCCTCATGCAGAATGCCCCCGCCGGCCGTCATCCACTGCACGTCACCGGCCTGTATGCTGCCGCGGTTGCCCATGCTGTCGCCGTGGCGCACCTTGCCAGCCAGCATATAGGTTACGGTTTCAATGCCGCGGTGGGGATGGGTTGGAAAGCCTGCCAGGTAATCCTGCGGGTCATCCGAACCAAAATGATCAAAGAGCAGAAAAGGATCAAGATAATCCAGTGTGCGGGTGGCAATGCTGCGCCGCAACCGCACCCCGGCACCCTCCACGACCCACTGGGGAGTGATCTGACGAACGATCTGGCGTGAACTGGTCATCACAACCTCCTGTTATTGAACCACAACACAACAGAAATCATACCATATTTGTCGTATTAGTGCGGCTGTTCATCAGTCGTCAGCGAACGAAGTAAATCAAAGAAACGATCAAGCCAATCACCACCACGATCCGGCGCAAAACCGCGGGTTTGACCTTGCCTGCCAGCCGCCCACCCAGACTGCCGCCAGCCAGGGCAAAGACCGCCATCACCAGAGCCGCCAGCCAATGCACCTTGCCGGAAAAAAAGAAGAGAATTGCTCCGGCCAAATTAACGGCCAGAGAGATTCCCTGTTTGAGTGCATTCAGCCGGGTAATGGTGTCATTCATCAGCAAACCCAGCACAGCCAGGGTGATCACGCCCAGCCCGGCGCCAAAATACCCCCCATAGATGGCCCCCAGAAAAATTGGCAAAAAAGCCCATGTCTCAGGAGAGCGCAGGTTATCCGTCTGCCCACTGCGCCTGACGATCCATTTGTGCAACGGTTCGCCAGCAGCCAGCAGCAGGGTGGCGAGCAGGATGAGGTAGGGAATCAACGTGCGGAAGGCATCTTCATTGGTATTGATCAGCAGCAAACCACCAACCAGGCCGCCCAAAGCCGAAACAGGGAACAGGATGCGGCTGCGGTTTTCCTGACCTTTGATGTCCTTGAGTTGGGCCAGCGTAGCCCCAAAATAGCCGGGCACCAGAGCCACCGTATTGGTCACATTGGCCGAGACAGGCGGAATGCCCACCGCAATCAATATGGGAAAGGTGATCAGTGTTCCGCCGCCGGCCAGGGCATTCACCGCCCCGCCGAAGAAAGCTGCCAATCCAATCAGAAGGTATTGCAGGATACTCATAGCCGTTTGTGTGCTACTCCCCTCACGGTTTATAAATGCCGATCAATTCACCCTGGGCTAGGATGTGTGCCTGCATGGCCTGTTCCAATTGGCTTTTCTTTGCGCCAGCTTGCAGGTCAAGGCGTGTATCGAGCGCATACAGCTTGAAGAAATAACGATGCCGCGCCCCGCCGGGCGGGCAGGGGCCACCGTAATCATTTCTGCCCCAACTGTTACGGCCGGTCAGCGCATCTTGCGGCAGACTGGCTGCATCTTCGGGCAACTGACGAAGGTCGGCCGGCAGATTGAAGACCAGCCAGTGATCCCACGTGCCCACCGGTGCATCCGGGTCGTCCAGGATCAAGACAAAGCTCTGCGTGCCTTCGGGCGGTTCGCCCCACTGCAAAGGCGGTGAAATGTCCCGTCCCTTGCAGGTGTACAACTCTGGAATCCCCTGTTCATGAGCAAAAGCCGGGCTGGTGATCTCCAGTTTCATCACAACCTCCTGCGTCACTGACGGTGTACGGGCACATGCCGCCAACAATCCACAAACCAAAAGACAGACAAACCTAACCATCATCTTCATTTTGCGAACGATCTCTCAGTTTTGTCAAAGCTCTAATAATCCGGTTTGATCCCCTCATTGACATAGCGCAGCAGCTCAATGCTGGAGAAATGATCAATGCCCAGCTTGTCCAGAGTGCGGCCGCGGCGCCAATAATCGGTCTGGTGAATAATGCACGCCAGGCGGATCATGCTGTCCATGCCGCGCACCGATACACCGAAACGTGTGCCCAGTGCGGCAATCGGCACCAGACTCATCGGCACGTCTTCAAAGATATACCTGTGATTCATGGTGCTGGGGGCGTTAATGCCGTAGTATCCAGTTTGATTGTGAATAGCCTCCTGCAACGTATCTCCGGTAACATTATACGCCGCCGCCAGCCATTCCATCGCCGTGCGCGCCCGAATGCCGATGCTGGCCGCCACAGTCACCCGTTCGCGGTCCAGGGCATCCAGCACGCGTGCCACAGAGGAGGTAACGCCATCGATATAGAACTGGAAATCCCCCAGGGTTGATTCAATGCGGGCAGCATTCAGAATGGTCAACGCCGGGTGAAAGATTGCGCCCATGTTATTCAGGCCGGTGTTGAGCACATTGACGCCGTCAATGAATTCAGGATACACATCATTGATGGCGTCCAGAACCTTCTGCGTGCGGCTGGCAGGCAGAGCCGCCAGCGGCACGGCATTCTTGGTGCGGAAGACGCGCGCCTGGGCCGGCCCGTCAGAACGGCTGGCATAAATAAAGGTCTCGGTCTCGGCGACGGTCACATCTGCCTTGCATTCATTTGCTTCAAGCACATAGGCAAACTCAATGGCACCGCACGTGCGGCCAGGATTCAGGATCAGGATCTGTCCATCTTTCAGGAAAGGAGATGCCAGGCGGGCAATATCGCGATGAGCCGAAGAAGGCAGCACCACCATCACCACTTCCGCCTCTGCCAGGGCAGTCTGCATGTCTGATGTGACCTGAAATATCTTGCCAAAACCGCGCAAACCGCCTTCGTTGCTTTCCAGCTCGATCCCGCCGCGGGCGGCGATCATCTTCACATGTTCATAGGTACGGTTATACAGGGTAACTTTTTTGCCCGACAAAGCCAGATATGCGGCCATGGTTTTACCGCCATGCCCTGCGCCAATCACCGTGTAGTTGCTTGGATAATCCATAATCATCTCCTTGTTAGATTTGATGCAGGCGCACGGCCTCGGGAATAGGCTGGCCGGACGGGTCGGCCGCCTGGCAAGCGCCATGTACAATGCGGGTTTGCACCTGACCCCTGGCAAAAGGATTATTGCGTAAATGGGGTGCATCCAGAATGCCGCTCTGTACAGCCCGGGCCAGAGTGGCTGGGTCTGCCAGCGGGTCGGCCGTGCCGGCCGGGGCCAGGCTGGCGATGGCTTCCAGGGTCAGCCGGGTCTCCCGGATCAGTTCTTCTTTGCGAGCCTGCAATTGCGGATCAGCCAGCAGGTCGGGCTGGCCTTGCAAGGCGTTATCGATCGCCCGGCGAGCTAGGCGGCAGGCTTCGATCACGTCCCCGGCAGTGGCGGCGTGATGAGCCTCGGTATGCCCTACGATATGTACAATCTCCGGCCGCAGCGCCATCTGCACGTAGACACTGGCTGCAAGATGGGCACGGGCGGCAGAGACCTCCAGGGGATAACTGAGCAAGCCGGTGCGGGTTTGCTTCCAAATGCGAAAATCGGCGCTGCGCAGCGGCTCAATCAGCTCCGCGATAGCCAGCATCTTGGCCAGGTCCATGCGGTCTGCAAGACCGGGCGGGCTGTTGAACATCATCTGGGCAATATAATCCTGCACACCCATCGCCCGTGCATTGTAAGCCGACAGATAGGCCGCAGTCACAAAAACAACATCCGGTGCGTCGCGCATGCCCCAATGGTGGGGCTCGTTCAATTCCACGGGCACGCCGCGCTGTCCATACCAGGCCATGACCTGCTGATGTTCGCGCAGCGACCCTTCCAGATCCCAGGGGCCGCGGCCGTCCATCTGGTTGAACCAGAAGAGCGGGATGGCGCACCAGGCGATATTGATCGTCTCAACGTACATCTCTGCCAGTTGCAGAAAATCATCCGTGCCGGAATATGTGCGCAGCAAAGGATAATTGCCGCGCCTGCTGGCGGCGAACAGATCGCGGTAATCCTGGGCGCTGCGCACCGGCACACCGCCCGCCCCCATGCGCCGCCTGTCCTGACGCTCGGGATGAAAGAAATTCTCCTGGGCGTCCTGGTCAATGCCCAGCGAGATCACATCCAGCAGGCGTGATTCGGCAATCTGCTCGATACCCTCCAAAGTGGCCTGCATGGTGGGCAATCCAAAATGGTGGCGCAAAATGGGATAGGGCGCTTTCCAGCGGATGCGTTCGACTGTGGTCTGTGGATAACTGGCCTCACTCAGGGCATCCAGCTTTTCACCCCGCAAATAGGCCAGCACATCTTCGCTGGTCTCACTGCCATCAAAGACCTGTTCAAAGAAACCCAGCTGCGACACACGCCCAGCCACCGGCGGCGTGCCGCCAAAGGCAAACCGCACCCCGCGGCTGCGCATTTCATCTGCCGCTTCGGCAAACTCACCCAGGAGCCTTTCGCCTGTTTCCGGCGTCAACCGGTAAGAGACTGCCACCAGATCAGCCTGTTCTTCTTTGGCAGCCTGCAGAACCTTTTCCACCGGGACTGCCGGACCCAAAAAAACGGTCTGCCAACCGGATTGTTCTGCCAAACGCAGGAAATTCATCACGCCGGCGACGTGGACGCATTCGCCCAGGGCACACGCAACGACCTTTTTCATTTTTCACCTGCCTCAATGTTTGCTGCAAACTTACCAACAAAACCCCTCAACGCAGGACATAAACCACATACTTTCCGAATGCGCCAGATCCATCGAGATGGAGATCCACGGGGTAATTATCATTGTAAATGAAAAACAATAAAAAGGGAATTGTTTGAACAAATTTCCAAACTTCAGACCATCATAAAGGAGGACTTTTCGATAATAAACGGCAGCAAGATATAACCTGTGCGCAGTTCTTGAGGCATAACAACAGGAATAATTTCTTGCGCGTGTCTGCTTTCATCCAACTGCACACCTTGCCTCGGCATGCAAGCAAATGCCGGCGCAGTGCGCGGCTTCCTTATAAAACCACAGCCTGCCGGAAAGGCAGGCTGCTGTAGGGATCACATTGAGTATACTGCTATTGCTGGATCTTGGCCCAGGTATCGCGCAGGGGAACTGTGCGGTTGAAGACCAGGGCATCCGGCCGGGAGTCACCCGAATCCAGGCAGAAATAGCCATGACGAATGAACTGAAAGCGGTCATCCAGGCTGGCTTTGGCCAGTCCAGGCTCAACCAGGCAGCCGGTCAGCACATCCAATGAGTTGGGGTTGAGGTGCATGGTGAAATCCTGCCCATCGGGAACATCGTTGGGATTCTCCACCAAAAAGAGCTTGTCATACAAACGCACTTCAGCCGGCAGGCCATGCGCTGCCGAGACCCAATGCAGGGTGCCGCGCACCTTGCGCCCATCGGGGGTGGTGCCGCCGCGCGATTCAGGGTCATAGGTACAGTGCAATTCCACCACCCTGCCCTCTGCATCCTTAACCACATCCTGGCAGGTAATGTAATAGGCGCCCATCAAGCGCACTTCCTGGCCGGGCGCCAGGCGGAAGAATTTCCTGGGCGGTTCTTCCATGAAATCATCTTCCTCAATGAAGATCTCGCGGCTGAAAGGCACGCTGCGCACCTCATTGCGGGTATCATCATGGGGAAAATCCTGCACCTCAAATTCCTCTGTTTTGCCTTCAGGGTAATTGTCGATGATCACCTTTAAAGGCCGCAGCACAGCCATCACCCGCGGGGCGATCTCGTTGAGTTCATCGCGGATGGTATGCTCCAGCAGGGCCATGTCGATCACGCTGTTGTTCTTGGCCACGCCCACCCGCTCGGCAAACCGCCGAATGGAGGAAGGTGTATATCCCCGCCGGCGAATGCCGGAGATGGTCACCATGCGCGGGTCATCCCAGCCGCGCACATGGCCGTCCTGTACCAGCTTGATGAACTTGCGCTTGCTCATCACCGTATAGTTCAGGTTGAGCCGGGCAAATTCGATCTGCTGCGGATGGTAGACTTCGAGCTGATCCAGGAACCAGTCATACAGCGGGCGGTGATCTTCAAATTCCAGGGTGCAAATCGAATGGGTGATGCCTTCGATCGAGTCCTCGATGCCATGCGCAAAATCATACATGGGATAGATGCACCACTTGTCGCCGGTATTGTGATGGGATTCGTGCAGGATGCGATAGATGATGGGATCGCGCAAGTTCATGTTGGGCGAAGTCATGTCAATTTTGGCGCGCAGGGTACGGGCGCCGTCGGGGAACTCTCCGGCGCGCATGCGCTCAAACAGATCCAGGTTTTCTTCCACAGAACGATCCCGGTAGGGGCTGTTGCGCCCCGGCTCGGTAAGCGTGCCGCGGTACTGGCGCATCTCTTCTGCACTCAGGTCACAAACAAAAGCCTTGCCCTTTTTGATCAACTGCACGGCATAGTCAACCATTTGCTCAAAATAATCAGAGGCATAGTAAAGACGATCATCCCAGTCAAAACCCAGCCAGCGGATATCGTCCTGGATGGATTCGACATATTCCACGTCTTCCTTGGTGGGATTGGTGTCGTCAAAGCGCAGATTACACAAACCGCCATATTCCAGGGCAACGCCAAAATTGAGGCAGATCGATTTGGCATGACCAATGTGCAGGTAACCATTCGGTTCCGGCGGAAAGCGGGTATGCACCCGGCCGCCATATTTCCCGCTGGCATTGTCCTCGTCAATGATGGTGCGAATGAAATCCTTTGAAGCAGATGTTTCGTTTGCCGCCATATTCTTACTCCCGAAATGCCGCTGATTGTCAGGTTGGTCAGGGCATGAAATATCCATGATTATACATTAGGTTTGCCAGGCGTCACGAACCAGCTTGCAGTTGGTTGAAAATTCAGGCTCAGAATGCCGTTTCCGGGCCGGAAGGCACCAACATCTCCACTACCAGTCCGGGGCCATCAGATACATTATGAGGATTGAGCCGCCCGCCCACGCTCTGCAGGATGCTGACCACCATCGGGATGCCCAAACCAAAGCCTTTCTCTTCACCGGTGAGACGATCTCCCATCTGGCGGTACGGGATGACCATCGCTTCGCGCTGTTCCAGCGTGAGATTTAGCCCGTCATCAGCCACCCTGATGCTGATGGTATCTTCATCAATGCGGCTGACAGAGAGACTGAGTTGTGGATCATGCTGCGGGTGAAACTTCTTGCTGTTCTCAAAAAGCTCATTCAGAATCAATTCAAAAGAAATCTTTGAAAGCACCAGGCTGCCGGCATGCACGGCGGCAGCCACGCGCACCACTGCCGGCTTCAATCCCAGATCCTTGCTGATCTCTTGCGCCATGGCCGGGATCTGCACCAGTTTCAGGCTTTCACCCTGGCGGGCAGAAGCCGAAGCCTGCACATAACCCAGAATATCCTTGACATCCAGCCGCAGTCGTTCGGCGCTGATCAATGCCAATTGGGAAAGCTCCTTCAACTCACTGCGCGACATGTCACCTGCAGATACGTTGAGCAGTTCCACCACCCCATATACCCCGTTCAGCGGGGTGTTCAGTTTATGTGAAATGAGATAATGAAATTTTTTAAAATCCTGGTCGGCATTCACCGCCGCGCTGACATTGCGCAGGCAAACCAGACACAGCGGGTCATCCTCCAGGCCAGGAAAAACATCCACTTCCAGCCAGAAAGCCCGGCTGCTGCTGGTCTCGGGGATCATCAGAAAACGCGGCTGGCTGGCCGGTTCGCGCCAATGCTGCCACAAGGCTTCCGGGAATCGGGCGAACTGTCTCCCGGCAACGGCCAGGAAATTGATCCGCGCCGAATGTTCTTCATCCTGGCCCAAGCCCAGAAAACTGCGGGCTTTGGGGTTGGCATACACAATACAATCCTGCGGGTCGAGCAGCAAATACCCCTCTCCGGCCTGCTCCACCGCCCACTTGAACTGCGCCCGTTCTTTTTGCAGGTTCCTGAAACGGTTCAGGCGTAGAATTGTTCGCACACGCGCCTTCAGTTCAATCAGATCCACCGGCTTGGAAAGAAAATCGTCCGCCCCGGCCTCAATGCCGCGAATGCGCGATTCCTTGTCATCCAGGGCGGTCACCATGACAATCGGCACTTCTCCCAGTTCAGGATGCTGGCGCAGTTTGCGGCACACCTCAAACCCGTCCATCATGGGCATCATCACATCCAGCAGGATCAGGTCCGGCTGCAAGGAGACCGCCAGATCATAAGCAGAGTAGCCATCCTCGGCATAATACACTGCCAGGCTCTCCTCCGCCAGCATCAGCGACATGGTCTGCCGCACGGTGGGATTATCGTCCACAACCAGGATCACCTGGGTTTTTCGAAATTCATTCATCATGGTCACAAAAACCTTCCCGATCGCTTAACGCCTGTCGCCAGAATCAATCTGCAAAAAAAGATGCAGGAGTTGTGCCGATCCGGGAACCTCTACTTTTGATTGTAGCAAGAATATAACCAAAAAGGATTAAAATTCCCCTGAAATATTCATTCCTCTGCTGAACCGGTATCTGGCACTGTGTTGCGCACCTCGCACCCCCTCCGCCGCGGTACGGCACCTCCCCCAAATATTTGGAGGAGGAAATTGATTGCTGCCCATGGTGTAGAACTTCTTCACCGTGCTGGTGCTGCCGTTCACTTTCTCATTGTAATGCCGTCCGGGGTAATACGTAACCACGTCATTCACCACGGCTTTGACCATGTTGCCATCGCCGTCATAAACGTACTCCGCACTCTGCAAAGGCGGCGGGGGCGTCTCGGTGGGGATGGGTGTAACGCCGGGCGTGACCGGGAGGGTCACTGTGCCGGTGGGCGTCTCGGTGGGCGTGGCGCCCATGAGTTCTGTTTAAAACCGAAACTCACCATAGCATCTATTTCCCGCCAACAATGACCCACATTGAATCGGTATAGAAGAATTTTATTTCAGTATAATTGCGTTCATATGCATAATCAAGAAACGTATCTTTTGGCCAATGTGACAAGGCCAAAATTTTTTGTTCAGACAACATTTCCTCTGAGAATACGAATGTCCAGATGCCATCTGCTAAAACTGCTTCGCTTAGGTACATATTATTTTCTATTGCTTGTTCGATTGTTTCAATTGAAAACGCAGATTCAAAAGTAATTTTTTGTAAGGGAGGATTTTCCGACTGTGAAAAAACTACGCTCCACAAGCCGTTCCCATATGCCAAACTGCTTATCCAATATCCTTTCTCACTCATTGCATCAATTTCAGTTTGAGGAAATTTTGAGGAAGTGAGGATATTCTGTGAGCTAAACTTACTTGTTTTTGATAAAACAACGACCCATATATCATCTCCATACACAAGTTCAGTAATAAACATATTCTCTTCTAATGCGTGGTCAATATCATCTCCAGGAAAATTCTTGCTTTCCACCAAGCTCTGTGATTCAAAATTGCTAATATTACTTACAATAGTTATCCAAATTCCATTTCCATATGCAAGATCATAAATTTGGTAATCCGACTTCCAAAGTTTTTGGTACAAATCTAAAGGGACACTAGTATGCTGAATAGATCCAAGTGGTCCCATGATCATGGTATAGGGCATTGGCCATGGGGTCCTTGTAGGAAAAACAGCAGGGGGATGATCGTATTCCAAAGAGTCAGTCAGTTCTATTGCTGGTGACGAAAGGGGTTCAATTGCAGTAGGAGTGCTTCCGTCCCTGGATTCTTCCTTTGCACATCCTGCTAGTAAAATGACTATGCTCAATGTAAAGAAAGAGAACAGCGCTTTAATATTATTGTTGGTTTCTTTCATATTTATTCCCTTTCTATTTTGTGCCGAAAAAGAAGTTTAATATATCATGGAAAACAGTTTGATCTACTGCAAGTTGGTAATGGTCAAGGTTACCGTAGTCAATGGGATCATTTCCAACTCTAGGGAAATTGCTTGGTTGCATATCAAACCAACTTCTCCCTATCCACCAGATATCACCTGTTTCACTAATTAACTCATCTGCATTATTTTGCGTAAATAGATATGCAGGTGGATTTGAATCCAAATCAGGTATCCATCCGTTTGCAATATCAGCTCCCCCTGCGATTAAGTACATATCAAGAAGTGCTATTTTCTCAATACTGGATGGTAAATCGCGTGATTTCTCGTAAATTGAATATAGTCCACCTACAATCGCGTTTGTACCCCGACTGTGCCCTATCAAATAAACATCCGAATCTGGAAACGATTTTACTAATTCACCCAAGTTGCCACCTTGGATTATTGGATAAAACAATCCATGCGAAATCTGGTAAAGTTTAGGTTACTGAAGCCAAAACCCAACCGGAGGATC
>JAGVAB010000151.1 GCA_020060485.1 Anaerolineales bacterium | reverse complement strand
TTCTCAAAAAAGCTTGACATTTACGATTTTCCAAAACGGTCAAGGTCATCCAGACCAAAGTAGATGCAAAATGCTGATGATAATGGGCTGCCCTCTGCCACAAAAAGCTCCCCTTCCCGCAGAAGAAGGAATTGGGATTCGTCACGCAAGCAGCGGGGAGGGGAATTCGAGGGGTGGGGTGAATAAACCCTGGTGATGCACAGACCGTCTTTCGTCCGGCCTCGTGCCATCAATAAAAGAAACAAATGGAAAATCAACTTTGAGAAAGCCCTGCTTCTCAGCATGCGATCCCTGTTACTATACGTCATTTCAATTTACAATCAAATTTCATGAAATTTCAAAATTGCACATCGTATACAATGTCAGTTATATTAAATGTGTTTCTGCGAAATCAACCTTCTGTAAAGGAGACATCAGATGTCGATCAAATTTCGTACTTATGTCGACCCTGCTGATTTTGTAAATGTGAGCCGTTTTCTGACGGTTCATTTCCGGCGCGGGAACAAGGACGGCAATTGGCTGCAACCCATCTGGGAATATATGCATAGCCATCCCAATCTGGATGTAACTGCGCTGGACAGAATAGGGATTTGGGAATGTGATGGTGAAATTGTGGCTGTGGTCCACTATGAGAGCACACCCGGCGAAGTCTTTTTCGAGTTCCACCCTGCGTTTCAAAACCTCAAACCGGAGCTCTTGGACTATGCCGAACACCATCTGCTTGGGATTTCGGAAGAGGGGCAAAATTTTGCCCGCATCTATGTTCATGATGCTGATTCTGCCCTGGAAGCCATACTCCAGGAACGCGGTTACGCTCTGGATGAAGATTACAATCGTCCCATGTCCTGGCTGCCCCTGCTGGAAGATCTGCCCGTCCCGGAGCTGCCCACGGGTTATCGGGTGCAAAGCCTGGCTGACGAGAATGACCTGGTAAAGATCAACCGTGTCCTGTGGCGCGGTTTCAATCATGATGGTGAACCGCCAGATGACCTTTCCGGGCGAATCAAGATGCAGTCCACTCCCAACTTCCGCAAAGAGCTGACCATGGTGGCCGTGGCGCCCAACGGCCAGTATGCCGCCTTTGCCGGCCTTTGGTATCAGCCTGAGAACCGCATCGCCTATGTCGAACCAGTTGCCACAGACCCACAGTACCGCCGCATGGGCCTGGGCAAGGCAGCCGTGATAGAGGGCCTGCGCCGTTGTGCTGCCCTGGGCGCGCTGGAAGCCTTTGTCGGCTCGGAGCAATTGTTCTATCAGGCAATGGGTTTTAGAAAGATCTTTGACAGCCGCTGTTGGCTGAAATTTTTCTAAAATGGGTGCTGTCTTATGATCGGACATCCTCCCGGGCCAATTGGCTGCAGGAGGATGTTGTTTTTCTTGCTGATATCGTCAGGAAAGCTCCAGACGGTACACCTGATAACGATTGTAGATTGTTCCACCCAGGCCGGTGGCAAGGTTGGGTAAAGGGATTGTCGGCCGAAGTCAACGAGAGATGCACCCATTCATATCCACGGCCGCGCAAGCGATTGGCCAACAGTCTGATGATAAAGGGGAAAGGCAGGGAATTGCATCAGGGGACCAAACAAAAAATCCGGAAGGATCAATTTGGCGTGGATTTCCATGCATGGCATTCTCAAGAAAGCTTGACATTTACGATTTTCCAAAACGGTCAAGGTCATCCAGACCAAACTAGATGCAAAATCCAGATGATAATGGATTCCTCCCCCGGCACGGATTGGATTTGTAAATTAGGCTTTATAGGCCGGGGGGGGAAAAGAAACGTACTGTGTTGAGAAACGGCTTCGCCGTTTCTCAACACAGTACAAAAAGCTCCCCTTCCCGCAGAAGAAGGAATTGGGATTCGTCACGCAAGCAGCGGGGAGGGGAGTTCGAGGGGTGGGGTGAATAAACCCCGGTGATGCACAGACCGTCTTTCGTCCAGCCTCGTGCCATCAATAAAAGAAACAAATGGAAAAATAACTTTGAGAAAGCCATGGATTTTCATGTGTTCTCCCTTGACAATTAAATAAACATTGATTATTATATAAACATTGTTCACAAATAAAACGGAGGCACATGTCACCACGAACCCCAAGTGAAAAGCGACATGCCCGCACCCGCCAGGCAATCATCAATGCCGCCCGTGCGATCCTGCTAAATGACGGCATTGACGCGCTGTCGATGCGCTCGCTGGCCGAGAAAGTGGATTACTCGCCGGCCGCTTTATACAAGTACTTTGACAGTAAAGAAAAGATCCTGGATGCTTTGCGAGAAGAGGGCTGGCAGCGATCCGCAGAGATGCAGCGCACAGCATTGGACCCCCGGGCGCCGATCATTGAGCAGTTGTACACGTCCGGCAGTGTGTACCTGCAATTCGCCCGCCAATACCCGGAACTGTATCACCTGATGTTCAATGTCAGCGAAAGCGGGCCGCAGCAAAGTCTGTCCGAGATCACAGCCGATCCGAATTTCGCCGGTTTGAGCAATCTGGTCCGTCAAGGTGTTGAAAATGGCGAGCTGGAACTGCCGCCGGGCACGACTCCCGAATCGCTGCGTTGGCAGGCCTGGTTCATGACCCATGGCATCGCCATGCTGCGCATGACCCTGATGCGCAATTGCCAGGAAGAATTTGACGAAGTCGCACTGCAGGTGCTGCGGGCGCAAATCGAGAGCTTCAAAAAAACAAAATAAAGCAATCCTTCAAAAAGCGATGTGCTTGCAGAAAAAGTTATGAAAGAAGGCATCATGACAAACGAAAAAATGTCACGCAGAAAGTTCTTAAAAACCGCCGGCATCGCAGCCGGTGCGACCGTGCTCGCTTGCAGCGGCATAACCTTTGTCGCCACGCGGCAGCCCGAAATTGAAATGACCGAAGGACAGTATGGAAAGGAAGCAAATATGAGCAAGAAAGTTTTGGTAGTGTATGGCAGCCGGGCAGGATCAACCGGCGAGGTGGCTGAAGAGATCGGCAAGGTGCTGGCCGAGGCTGGCGCCCTAGTGGATGTGCGCAATGTTAACACTGTGCAGGACGTGAGCAATTATCAGGCAGTTGTGCTGGGCTCTGCCATCCGCGTTGGCAATTGGGTTCCTGAAATGATCAGTTTTGTGGAAAACAACGCAGCTGCCCTAAAGAATAAACCGGCCGCTTTCTTCAGCGTATGCATGAGCCTGAATGACTCTGAAAAGCAAGAGGAAGTCAAGGTCTATATGGACAAGCCGAAAGCATTACTGACCCCGGCTTCTGAGGCTGTTTTTGCGGGCGTGATGGATTTGAGCAAGCTGAAATTGATCGAGCGCCTGATGATGAAAGCTATGAAATCTCCGATTGGCGACTTCCGCGATTGGGATGCCATTCACGGCTGGAGCAAGGAACTTACCGCCAAACTTGGCCTGGCGGTTTGAGATTGCAGCGAGGTTTGAAAATTAAACTTCCGCGGGTTCGAGAAGACACCCGCGGAAGTTTTTTCTGTTAAGCAAACTCAGGCCAACTGCAATTCAAGTCAACTTTGCGGATCGCTGATATCCACTTGCTGCATGGCATTGTTGACCCAGCTGAAGATGGCCTGCGGTGTGCGTAGTTGTTCCTCTTTTTCATACAACTGCTGCATGCCGTCAAAATTTTCGTTGACCGCCAGGGCGGCAGCTGCGGCGCAGTCGATAAGGGCGTTGTCCTCTTCTGTCATTTCTTCATCCCGCTTGAGCATACCCCCCCACAAGTCCCAGGGTAATAATTCCACCTTGTTCAGCGAGGCCAGGTCGCGCAACACGTTGCCACGGATGAATGCCCAGCCGTGCATGTCGAAGATACCAAAGGTATCGGGGTCAGCTTCGCCGCAGCGGCACATCTGCCAGGCCTGCCCGCCGGGCAGAAAGTGGCCGGGTTCAATGTCCTGCGGGTTGAATTCGAGCTTGAGATTGCTGACCTGGAACGCGTCCAGCTGCGGGTCAACCCACACCCAGCGCCCTTCGGCAGCATTCCAGTATTCGACCACCCAATGATCGACAACCTGCTCGGGGGTGAAATAGGTCGCAAAACCGCAGCGCGCCCGGGCTGGGATGCCCTGATAGCGCAAAAGGGCAGAAAACAAAGTGGAGAAGTCGCGGCAGTTGCTGATCTGTTTTTCGGCAGGGGTGCGCGGGGCGGCCAGAGGCCCAGGTCTGCGTGCAATGGTCAGAGCCAGTTTGCAGGCGGCATGGCGCACTTGCACCTCGCCCTGACGCTCGACGGGCACCGGGTAGCCATAGCGTTCAGCCCAGAAAATGTGCAGGTACAGATTCTGCACCAGCTTGCACAAGCCGGGAACATCACCGGGCAGTCCGCTTAGTTCGGCGGCCAGCGGCTGCAAATCAGTTAATGGGCCGGGCTGGGCATAATAGGACAGGATTGCTTGTTGAGCTTGCATTTTACCCTCTTTTTCTTATAGAACATTTGATCACAAAACACTATTGTACTCTCTCCGGTGGAGAGAGAGTCAAGAGTAGGTTTGACAGGACGAGAGCAAGGAACCTGCCCGTGTAATGGCTTTATTCCGATCACTGGCTTGCGCTTAAAACCTGGGCAATGATACTTTCCACGGTCGAGGCGATATCCACTTTCAGAGCACGAGGATCGACCGGTTCTTCCAGCGCTGCAAACTGGCTTTTGAGCATGTCCGGTTTCATATAATGGGCTTGGCGGGCCAAGATGCGCGGCCAGATCATTTCGTAACTGCCTTTGAGATACACCAATTGCACATTCGCATTTCCTGCCAGCAAGGTGCGGCGATACTGCTCTTTTAGTGCAGAGCAAGCCAGCACGCCGGGCCGGTTATGCGCCAGCGAACTGGCGATCAGATCATGCAGATCAGCCAGCCAGGAAGCGCGGTCATCGTCTGTCAATGGAATGCCATTGGACATCTTCTCAATGTTTGCGGGTGAATGGAAATCGTCGGCATCGTAAAAATTCCACTTCAGGTGATCGGCCAAAGCTTTGCCCACTGTGGTTTTGCCGCAGCCCGAAACCCCCATGATGAGAAAAAATCTGGTTTTCATTTTTCCAACTCTTGCGATTAGCCGCTGCAATCGAAATCAGGTATGATATTAATAGCGCGGCTTTGTTCATTCTACAGCCAATAAAGGGAGCAGACCATGCCGGAATTGATTACCACCATCCTGAGCGTCATCAAGATCATCCCCGAATTCAGCGAGATGATCAACAAACTTGTCCGCGACAGCAAAGGCACAAAAAGAAGCCTGATCCTGGAGATGCGCGCCAATGTCGACGTGATCCAGCTCTACCTGGATGGGGAAGCCAGCCTGGATAATGTGATCAGCAAACTGGAGACCACCAAACTGGAGAAAGCTCTGGATTCCAGCTTCAACCTGAACACGATCAAATTTGGCAAAGTCAAGGAAGAATCAACTGGCGGGATCCCCTTTTACCAGCAATACGTCGGCTGGACCACGGAAGCCCTTTTTGAGAATCTTTATCTCAAGATCAAGGCGCTCAAAACCTTCGTGGAGATTGAACCAAAAAACTACCACGTGCGCAAGAACGTGCGCCTGATCAACGTGCTCAAGCTGATCAAACTGCTCACGATCCATATTGGGGAGTGATCCCGGTTTTTGAAATTCAAAACCGCAGTGAGAGGCAGCTCAGGCCGCCGTCCATTTTGCGGAATTCCGACATATCCAGCAGCATCAGGTCAAAGCCTTCGGCAGCCAGCATGGCGGCAGTCTGCGGGAAGCCGGCCGCGAACAGCACGAAGTCATTGACGCGAATGCAATTGGCGGCGTAGTTTTCGCTTTCCAATGGAACCTGCAAAACGCGATACCCAGCGAAGGCAGGCTGGCTGGCCAGGTCGTTGATTACCAGCAGCGTACCGTTGCCCAGGTAGGTCAGACCGCTTTTGAGATGCAGCAGGCCAGCTGTGGAACGGATGTCGATCTCGCTGGTGGTGAAACCGGCTGCTTGCAGGTGCCCCGCCAACTGGCGTGCGCCTTCCGGGTTGGTGCGGGCCGAGACGCCAATGAAGAAATGATCCCCGGCCTGGCAGATGTCTCCGCCGTCCACCGTACCGGGAGCCTCAATGCTGCGTACATCCTGGTAGTGAGCTTCCAGCGCGGCACGGACGGCATCCACCTCACCCTTGCGGCTGTCGGCGCCAGGGCGGGTAATGACGGCCATCTGCGGGGTGAGTATGGCTGTATCTTCCACGAAGGTGGAATCGGGGAAACGCTCGTCAGCTTCGAAGGTGGTCACCCGCAGGCCGCAACGCTCCAGCGCCTGGCGATAAGCGGCATGCTGGCCAAGCGCCAGCTCCAGATGCGGTTTGCCAAGATTGGCGGAAGTGATCCCTTCGGCAAAACTTTCGCCAGGTTTGCGGGTGATGGCTTGAGTGAATGGCATCATCGAAACAGTTGGGTCAGCCTTCGACCTGGAAACCGATCTTGATCGTCACCTGCCAATAAGCAGCTTTGCCATCCTCGATCTGGCCGCGGGTTTCGACGACTTCAAACCAGCGCAGGTTTTGTATCGTCTCGCCAGCTTTGGCAATGGCGTTCTGGATGGCATCTTCAATACTGGTTTGAGATGATCCAACCAGTTCGATCTTTTTGTAAATGTGGTTAGACATGAGCTTCCTCCCGGGTCGAAAAAATATTTACCAGATCCTATAAACAGATTATTTCACTGTCGGGGGATTAATGCAAGCATTTGATAATAATCGCGGTGCGAGTTTTAACCGACACAAGTGGCGGGACTGGAAAACAAAAAAGTGCGGCGCTTTTTAGCGCCGCACTCTGTTTGGCAAACAAAGCTTAGTTCATAGGAACTACGTCTTGTGCCTGGGGGCCTTTTTGGCCCTGAACAACGGTGAATTCCACGCGCTGTCCCTCAGCAAGATTGCGAAAGCCATCGCCTGAGATTGCACTGTAGTGCACGAAGACGTCCTCGCCGGCCTCACGTTCGATGAAGCCAAAGCCTTTTGTGCCGTTAAACCATTTGACTGTTCCGGTTTCACGTTCTGACATGATCTGTATTACCTCCTTCTTTAATGATTCACTCGTTAAGCTAGAGGTTCCAGATCAGTGCACTAACGGTACTGCTTTTACAGAACACAACTGCTAACGGGACACTTACTTTAACACACTTATGCGAATTTGTCAATTAATTGATAACTCTTTTTTATGCCCCCCGGATACACAGAACAATACTTTCAAAAAAGTTAAGCGAAAACAAGAAGGACATACACTCTTTTTTTCTCTCCGTGTGCAACAGGTTTGGAACTTGATGCAACATTTTGAAATCGAAAGCGGTCAACCGTACTATAATTTAAGAAAGTCATTTAACAATTAGAGGTGAAAAGATGAACATACTCGACCTGGGATGCGGAACCGCAAAAGTCAGCGGGGCGGCTGGTTTGGACGTGATCCCGCTGCCGGGAGTGGATGTGCTGGTGGACTTGAAGGAACGCCCTTATCCCTTCCCGGCCAATACCTTTGATGCCGTGTACCTGAATGATGTCATCGAGCACATCCCCGACACCATTGCTACCATGGAGGAGATCCATCGTCTACTGCGCCCCGATGGCCGGGTCTATATCCGTGTGGTCAACTGGAACAGCCATTACACCGCTATGGACCCCACCCATGTGCGCGCTTTCACCGAGCATTCCTTCGATTTCTTCGGCAAACGCCAGGGACGGTCCTACTATTCTGCTGCCCGCTTTGATGTGCTGAAGGTTGACAAACAATACAATGCCAGAGTGCTGCGCTGGATCCCCAGCCAGCGCATCCTGGACTTCCTCAGCCAGTATCTGAACAATATCCTCGAAGGCCTGCATTTTGAGCTGCGCGCCGTCAAAGAAACTGGTGAGATGGCTTACCCTGGAGATGTGCAGCAGAATCTGCTGGCTGCCCTGCGCTGCCCGGCCTGTCTGGCCGAACATGCCCAGGATGGCAGCCCCGACCCCGGCAAATTGCAGGCCGTGGAAAATGGCCGCTGGCTGGTTTGCCAGGATGCCTACTGCGGACGCAAATACCCGGTGGCGGACGGTTTGCCGGTGCTAACCAGCAAGGAAGGCAAGCGCTGGCAAGCCTATGCCGTCAAGGAACTGCCCGAGCCGCCGGAAGACTATACCTGCATCCCGGCCGAGGTTACCACCGGCGGTGAAGTCATCTTTGCCCGGCCGCCGGAAACCATTGACCGCATTCTCGACCAGTTGCAGCGCAAACGCAGCCTGGCGGCATTCAGCCTGTTGACCGGCCTGATCCTGGGCATCCTGCTTGGGCGCGGCCGCAAGCGCAGCAGGTAGATGCTGTCCCATGACAAGGCGTGCCCTACTGGTGGTTCATACCAACACCTTTTTCATCGAATTGTTCCATGCCGGATTGACCCTCAGAGATTCCAGGGAATTTCAGTCAGTCTTTTATTTTTCGATTCCCTATCCCACCGTGCAGCAAGATATTGCCCGCTGTCAGGCTGCCGGACTGGAAGTGATTGACTGGCAGGGCCGCCCGCTTACGCCTGTTGAATCCACCCAGACTACGCCCGTTCAGGTGGAGACTTCTGTAAAATGGAAGGCCGCCCTCAAACAACGCCTGCCAGCCGGATGGGTGGAACGACTTTCCCGCACGAATCAAAAACGATACCGGTTTGTTTACCAGTGGCGGCGCAGCAGCCTGCTCTACCAGTACACGCAACTCAGAAAGCGCCGGCGCGCGGTGGAAGCCTTCCTGCATCGCACACAGGCGGATGTCCTGCTTCTGGGCGGGCACATGGTCGGCTACGATAGCGCGGTTTACATCCAGACCGCCCACACCCTCAAGATGCCGGTGGTGATCGTGTCATCCACGATGGACAATGGCCAGGCCCAGGCCGAATCCTATTATCATGATCCAAAGCACAGCCTGCAGCCCCTGATGAACCGCCTGACCGGCTGGCTCTATCCCCACTGGGTGCGCGACTGGCGCGGCAAGAAACTGATCCGCATGCCCTGGGGGCGGGTGCTGGCCATGGAATGGCTGGGCCTAGCGCCGCCTTTGCCCTGGGTGGCGGGCAGCGGGGACGCCGACGCCATCGCCGTGGAGAGTGAGGCCATGGTGCAGTTCTACACAGCCGCCGGTCTGCCCCGCCAGCAACTGGTGATCACCGGCTCACTGACCGATGATGTCCTGGCTGCCGCCGACCAGAATAAACCTGCCCGGAGAACGGCCCTGTGCCAGGAACTGGATTTGCCAGAAGACAAGCCCATCCTGCTTTCAGCCCTGCCGCCAGACACCCTTTACATGACCGGCGGGCGTCCGCAATGCGACTTCCAAACCTACCCGCAGCTGGTTGAATTCTGGGTGAAGTCTCTGGCCGCGGTTAAGGATTGGAATATTGTGATCTTGTTGCACCCATCCGTTTCTTACGAAGCGATGCGCCATATTGAGGATTGGGGAGTGAAGATCGCCCGCCAGCCAACCGCCGAGGTGGTGCCGCTGTGCGACCTGTACGTAACCTCGGTCTCGTCCACCATCCGCTGGGCCATCGCCTGCGGCAAGCCGGTGATCAATTATGACGTTTACCGCTATCATTATGAAGGCTTCATGCAAGTCAAGGGCGTGCTCTACACGGAAGAACAAACCGGGTTTCAGGAATTACTGGCGCGCCTGACCACGGACAGCAATTACTTCCAGCAGACCGCTGCTGCCCAGGCCCAGGCCGCCCCCGATTGGGGGTTTCTGGATGGGCGTTCAGGCCGGCGAATGTTACAATTGCTCGACAAGCTGATCGAAACATACCGCCCGGAGGCATGACGCATGACCGACCCGCACAACAACATATTCCGCGAGCTTTTCGCCGACGTTCCTCTGGTTGACCGCTTTGAAACCGACCCCCAGGACGCGGTGGATGTTATCATCCCGGTCATCCATTCCAATGACCTGTTTTATAACAACCTGCTGTCTTTTTACCGCGAGATTCCCGTCAACCGCTTGCTGCTGGGGGATGGCGGGGTACTGGATAACACCCTGGAAGTGGCCCGCCAGTTCCCGCGGGTCGAGGTTTTGGACCACACCAAAATCCATTCCCAGGGTTACAGCATCCGCTTGCTGATCGAAGCCGTGCGAACCGAATGGTTCATCTACCTGCACGCAGACGTGTTCCTGCCGCCAGGCTGGTTTGAATCCATGCTGCGTCACCGCAGCGAATATGACTGGTTCGAATGTCCGCAGCGCATTACCGCCATGATCGAATACCCCCTGGAATCGCCTTTTCCGCGCTCCTACTCCGGCAGCCAGATGGGGCGCAAAGCCGCCTTTGCCGATGTGCTGCCGCAAATTGATGACGACTACCTGTTTCGCAATGAAGACATCATCTTTTCCACCCTCATCCGCAATGCCGGCCAGCGCTGGGGACAAGTGGACAACACCTTTCATTACCACCAGGTGATGAACCGGCGCAGCAAACGGGAACGCACTTTCAAGAAAGTCAACTTTGAAATTGAGAAAACGCCGCAAGAAGACGTGTTTGAATTCACCAATCAGGTGCGCGGCATCATCAAATACCTGCAGCCGGAAGATTATCTGATCTATGGTGTGCAGGTGGGCATTGATCGTCTGCGCCAGCTCGAAGCCCTGGACTGGGAGGAATTCATCACCTGGGTACGCCAAACCAATCCGGCCTGGCTGCCCCACCTGCACAAAAAGCCACCCTTCAAACAGCGCCTGCGCAACCTGCTGCGCAGGTGGGCAATGAAATGGCTGGGGTAGAAAAGCCCTCCACATCCCAACCGGAAATTGTCAAAGCCTGGCAGATGCAATCATCAATCAGGGAAAAATGAGGGCTCATCCCCCGCCAATCACAAATCCGGCAGTTGCCAGGGCAGCCAAGGCAGCGGCCAGCGTGTCTTTCTTAACCAGCAGATAATCCGTGTCGTAGGTGGAGATGGCAAAGATACTGATGCCGGCTTCCGCCAATGGCGCAGCCAGTGCGGCCAGCACCCCCACCAGGCTGAAATCCAGCGGGCCAAGCACTTTCAGCGCGCACCAGCCGCGTTCGGCCTGCCATCCTGTGCCAAGTGCAGACTCGCTGACCACAAGGGAAAGTTCATCGGCGGTGCGGGTCAGGGCAAAAAAGCCGGCAGACGGGACCAAATCTGCAATTGCAGTTTGCGGGGCAAAGCGACAAACTGCGAATTGGTCCGCTAATACTTCAAGCTGGACAGCCATGTTCATCCTTTAGGGGCATGAAAAAACCACTTTTTTTGACGCATACGCAGAAAAACGCACCGGGCTGAAATGCCCCTGTAAAGGAACTCATTACCGGCTATGAACCTTGCTGCAATGCAATTCTTCACAAATGACTGAATGCAGCACCTGGTCAACCGGAATGGAAGCCGTGGTTTTGATGCCCGCTTCCTGGCTTTCATCCATTTTCCGGGCGGTGGAGATAATCCAGTCGGTTGCTGTCTCCGGGGCAATTTTGCCTGTGTTGATCACCAGGTCAAAAGCGGCAGCTGTATCCCATTTCACGTCATAGAAGAATTCAACAAAATCGGTGCGCGCCTTGTCGTTTTCTTTTACAAAGTCTTCTGCCTGCTCCATGTCAGCGATATTCCGGTCTGCCATTGCTTGACGAACGCGATTTTCCCAGGGGGCCTGAATACGCACATTGAGCACGTTTGCATAATCGTGCAGAACCGCAAAGCCGCAGCGCCCCAGGATGACCATGTTACCATGATGGGCCAGCGCAAGCAAAATCAGATTGAGCATTTTGATCATCTCTTTTCGCCGTTCCATGAGATGTGTATCAAAAAGATCCCAAAAAGTGGGGGACGACTCGTATTGCCGGTCGAATTCCACCAGGCCATATTCTTCCATGATTGAACCGATTGAATTTTTGTCCATGAAATGATATCCCAATACATGGGCTGTGTTTTCAGCGATCTGCCGGCCTTGACTACCGATCTCTCTGGAGAATGTGATCACGGACATCGTTTTATCCTCCTTTCGCAGGATCCTTCAGAATCCCGGTTTGGTCATTTGGCTTACTTTCACTATACATAAAAGCAAGGCATAAAACAAGGGTGACTTGGTTGGACTATCGGCTCTCTGGAAATTTCATTCCTGGCGTACCGGCCGGGGGAGGGAAAACCCGTACTGTGTTGAGCAGCGAAGCTGCTCAACACAGTACAAAAAGCTCCCCTTCCCGCAAAAGAATGAAGATCACAACGTCAAGCACCTCGCGGGGAGGGGAGTTCGAGGGGTGGGGTG
>JAGVAB010000022.1 GCA_020060485.1 Anaerolineales bacterium | reverse complement strand
CATCAATAAACCCATCGCCCCGCCAGCCAGCAGCGCCGCCAACACACCAAACCACAGCAAGCCGCTCTGATAGGTCGCCAGGAAGCCCACAAATGCTCCCATCAACATGGTACCTTCCACGCCCAGATTCAAAATGCCCGAACGCTCGGTGATCAATTCTCCCAGCGCAGCAAACATGATCGGCGCAGCAATGCGCAGCATGCCGGACAGCAAACTGACCAAAAAAGTAATGGTTAGAATATCATCCAGCATCTTTGACTCTCCGCAAACGATAATGCGAGAAAACATCGGCCGTCAAAAGACAGACCAACACAATGCCCTGTACCGAGTACACCAGGGCTACCGGCACCCCGGTAGTGATTTGCATGGAAGTGGAGCCGTTGATCAGCCCGCCAAAGAAAACCGCCGCCAGGATCACACCCACCGGGTGCAATCTGCCCAGCAGGGCTATGATGATGCCGGTATAACCATACCCGGTGGAGATATCCAGGCGCAAACGGTGTTGAATGCCTGCCAGCTCGCTGCCACCCGCCAGACCGGCGATCGCCCCGCTAAGCATCATCACCAACACCATGGTGCGGTTGAGATTGATGCCTTTGTATTTGGAAGCGGTCGGGTTATTACCAATTGCGCGGATCTCGTAACCCAAAGGGGTTTTCCACAAAAGAACATACATCAAAATGGCAAAGAACAAAGCCAGGAAGAAACCTAAATGTAAGCGGCTGCTAAAGAAACGCGGAAAATAACTCACCTGCGCAAAGCGGGCAGTCTGTAAAAAGAACGAACCAGGTTCCCGCCACGAGCTGGAAAGCAGATAGGATAACAGATACTGGATCACATAGTTCATCATTACAGTAACAATGATCTCGCTGGCGCCAAACCGGGCCTTCAAAACTGCTGGAACAGACGCCCACAACGCGCCCGCCAGCATTGATCCCAGTATCACCCCGGTCAGCAAAACCGGTTTGGGCAGGCTGGAAAGATTGAGGCTGATCCACGTGGCGGCCATCGCTCCAGCGAAGAACTGGCCTTCAGCACCAATGTTCCAGACCCGGGAACGGAAGGCAACCATCATCGCCAGGCCGGTAAAGATCAGCGGTGTGGATTGCACCAGGGTTTCCAGCAAGGCAGCCCCATCGCCAAAAGCTCCGCGATAAAGGGATTTCAAAGCCAGGCCCACATCGGCCCCTGAGGAAAGGATCAACAAGGCACTGATTCCCGTCGCCGCCAACAGCGCCGCCAGAATGGCGATGGTCTGCGAAAGGAAACCCGTGTCTTTTCGAATCTCAATCTGATATTTGGCAATCCTCATTCTTTGTCAACCCTTTCGCAGATACCAGCCATCAACAAGCCGATCTCTTCGCGAGTAATTTCCTGCGCATTAAAAATGCCCATGATCTGACCTTTGTACATCACCGCGATCCGGTCAGCCAGAGTAAATATTTCATCCAGGTCTTCCGAGACCAACAGAATGCCTGCTCCGTTCTTGCGCAGTTCCAGCAGCCGGTTGTGCACATATTCAATCGCGCCCACATCCAGGCCACGTGTCGGCTGGCTTGCCAGCACGCATTTTGGATTGGCTGCCAATTCTCTGGCAAGGATCACCTTTTGCAGATTGCCGCCGGAAAGCACATGCACCACCTGGTCAGGTGAGTCGGTGGCAATGTCATATTCCTTGATGGATTGTTGGGCGAATTTTTGCATGGCCGAATTGGACAAGAAAGGTCCAGAGCGGAAAGGCGAGTCCCATTGCCTTCCCAGGATCATGTTTTCGGCAATCGAAAAATCCATCAACAACCCTTCGTGAATGCGATCTTCGGGGATGCTGGCCAGCCCGGCAGCCATCTTCTGACGCGGGGAAAAACCGCTTACATCTTCCTGCCCCATCAGGATCTTGCCGCTGGTTGGTTTCTTCACCCCGGTGATCACATCAAACAAAGCCCTCTGGCCGTTACCGCCCACGCCGGCAACGCCAAGTATTTCATTGCTGCACAGGCAAAAAGATACATCGTCCAGCATCTCCTCCTGCCCCTTGCTCGCCAGGCAGACATTCTCCATCCGCAGCACAGAGTTGCCCTTGCAGAGAATGCTTTTTTCCACGTGGAAATTCACATCCCGGCCCACCATCATCACCGCCAGTTCTTTCTGGGTAACATCCGCCGTGTTTACTGTACCAATGTACTTCCCTTTGCGCAGAATGGTGATCCGGTCAGAGACTCCCATCACTTCGTTGAACTTGTGAGTGATCAGAATGATGGATATGCCATCATCGCGCATGCGGCGCAGGATAGTGAACAGCTTGTCAATCTCCTGGGGTGTCAACACAGCCGTTGGTTCATCCAGAATCAGCAATTCCACACCGATATAAAGGGCTTTGAGGATCTCCACCCATTGCTGTTGGCTTACTGAAAGGGTCGAAACACGGGCATTCAGATTCAATTCCAGGTCATAATTCTTGCTTAATTCCAGCAGCTTTTGACGTGCGCCGGCCAGGTTGAGCAGGAAACCGCCCTTCTGCGTGCCAATGACAATGTTCTCCAAAACCGTCATCGGCGGGGCAAGCACAAAATGTTGGTGCACCATGCCAATTCCCAATTCAATAGCATCTCTGGGCGAAGTCAAATGGACAGGGTTGCCCTTGAAGATGATCTCGCCAGAATCCGGCTGGTAAGCACCATACAGACATTCCGCCAGGGTGGACTTACCCGCACCATTTTCACCCAACAGACAATGAATTTCCCCTGCCAAAACATCAAAGGAAATATTGTCATTGGCCAAAACATGAGGAAAGCGTTTGGTCTGGTTTTTGACACTGAGCAAGATGTTCGCTTCAGTCATGGCACGCACCGCATTCCTGGTCTCAATCCCAAAAAACAGGGGAAGAAGGCAAAATATGCGCCTTCTCCCCCTTTTCTTCTGACGACTAACTAGTCAGACACAACCGGTTCTTCATTGAAAGGCACCTGCATTTCGCCCTGCAAGATTTCCTGGCGGGCTGCTGCAACTGCATCGCGTACTTCCTGCGGAATGACGGCTTCGAGAGCATTGAAGCCAGAAATATCGCTACCGCCGTCCTTCATCAGATAAACCACTTCAGCCATCGGCGCCGCGTATGGCTTGCCGTCAACCACATGGGCATACCATTCATCGATCAGGAATTTCGCCACAGGGTCCCAGCGGGCAAGCGTGCTGGCCACAACTGTCTCGGGGGCCAGTGAATTCTGATCTACATAATGACCAAAGGCATACACACCTTTTTCCTGGCAGGCTTCAAACGGGCCGAAGCGCTCGGCATACACAAAATCCGCGCCAGTGGCGATCTGCGCCAGAGTGGATTCTTTTGCTTTTGCCGGGTCAAACCAGCTTTCGATGTAGGTCATCTTGACTTTGACATCCGGGTTGGCAGCTTTTGCGCCGGCAACGTATGCATTAATGGGAAGGTTCACATTGGGGAAGGGATATGCTGCCACCGCACCGATCACATTGGTCTCGGTCATCATGCCGGCAATCATACCCAACAAGTAAGCAGGCTCATGCACATACATCTGAACCCAGTAAGCATTCTTGCCAATCGGCTCGTAACCGGAGCCAGACATGGCCCAAACAATGTCAGGATATTCTTCGTACAATGCACTGACGGCATCCGGATACAAACCATGCGCCCAGATGATGCCGTATTCGCCTGTCTTGGCGTATTCACGCATCACACGCTCGCCATCCGGAGAAGCCACATTTTCCTGAATGACGTATTCAATAGCAAGATCGTGAGGCTTTTCAGCCATCACCCGTTCCAGGCTTTGAACCATGGCTGTATTCCAGGGTTCTTCCAGTGTCGTCGTGGTGATTATGGCGATCTTTAAGGAAGATACCGCTGGTGCACTTTCCTCTGCCTCTTCTGCTGGCTGAGCTTCTGCCGCCGGTGCAGCAGGCTGAGCTTCCTGTGCAGGTGCTGCAGCAGGGGCTGCCGGCTGGGCACAGGCTGTTAAAGCCAGAGAAAACACCACAAACAACAACACCGTTCGCAAAACCAATCTCTTACTCACAACTGACCTCCTCTTCTCTATTTCCTACCGATGAAAAACGATGGTCAAACTCACCAGCAGCCCACAGAAGGCCCGCAGGCTGCCGGGCAAACCCTAGAATTCATCCAAAGGGAAACCAAAGTCAATGGCTTCTTTCTTGACCTTGCGATACATGGCTTCCCATTCCGGTTTGGGCTGGAATTTTTCCAGGTCCCATACTTCTGTAACCGGTTTGCCAACATCGGGATCTTTGATGGCAGATTCATACTTGGGAAGGAAAGCCTTGGCCAACTCGTTCACTTTTGATAATTCCCAGCCAGATGCAGCGTGGGCAACTTCAGCGCAGAACCGGCATTCCAGCGGGGAAAGATAATCGGTAAGCTTGCCGCCAGCCGCCCGCGGCCCAGTGGAGAAGGATGCGCCGGATGCTGCAATGGTCGCCACACCCACCAGGATTTCATACAGGAAGGCTTCAGTGCCGGGACCGGAAACTTCGTTGGCGATACCATGAGTCAAGATATGCGTATTGCGGCTCAACGCCTGGTGGGTCATGCTCAAAGCCCACAAGCCTTCGCGGTTGACATTGGAAAGGTAACGGATATCATAGATCTCACCGCCGCCCACAGAGCATTGCAGAACCGCATACTGTAACAGGGCGCAGGCGATACAGGATAAAATGGCGCCTTCGGCTGGGCCGGGCATGCCGCCGATCATGGCCGGAGAACCGGCGAAGACCAGACCGTCCATCGCCAGAGTATGCACAACTTTGTGCAGGGTCTGGTAATTAACCTTCAGCTCGGACGGGAAAAGGATCAATGAAAGGTCGGTGTTGTAGAAGTTCTCTTTGGTTCCGTAACAGAACTGGCCAAATTCGGTCACAGCCGAAATGTTGCCGATGCCGGGCATGCCTGCGCGCCCAGCCAGATTGCGAATTTCGCGATGGCGGCGGCCCTGCACGTAACCCAGCAGGGTTTCGGAAGGCGTGCCGGGCAGCACATCCAGCCCCAACACGGTAGCCAGCGAACCACCTTCCAACAGGTCAACTGCCTGCTGGCGGGCAATACCTTCGGTCAACAGCGGCCAGATGTCTTCAGAGATGGTGATACCCAGCGATGCACCGAACATACACGGATAAGGATCTTCGGGGGTGCGCGCTTTCATCACCCGGGCATCCTTGCCAAAGCCAAGATGCAATTCTGATGGGGCGAATTTCAAAGCGTTTTGCAGTTCTTCTTCTGAAATACGCACAATCCGCTCAGTAGGTTCACACAGCATGCCCAGTTCCAGGGCTAGTTCGAAACCAGCCTTGAAGAAAGTATCTGCCAGTTCCATATCCAGGTTGACCGGGGTTTGCTTGTCACAAACATTTTCCAGGCCATACTTCTTGAGCATAGACCGCACAGTGCGGGGAATACGCTTTACGTCCCATTCCTTCAGGTCACAGTATTCGCCTTCCTGTGTACGGCGCAGGATCTCAACAATATCAGGTTTCTGTTGCATTGAATGCTCTCCTTCTTCTTTCTACGTCAGCGCATTGACCAAGATCGGGTCAGTCAGCGGCGGCTTTTGCACGCTATCAGCCATCAAACGGCACAGGTCTACCGCGTCCTTGGCATCCCGGCCATACCCATCTGCACCAATCTCTTTGGCCCATTTGGGAGTCACCGGGCCGCCGCCCACCAGGATGAAGGTCTTTGAGCGCTGTCCGCGGACTTCCAACAAGTCAATGATTTGTTTATAGAAGGGGCGGGAAGTCGAAAGCAGGGTCGAGATGACCAGAAACTCGGCGTTCTCCTTGACCACAGAATCAACGAAGGTTTTAGGAGCCACATCCGTGCCGAGGTCAACCACCTTCAAACCCTGGGCTGCCAGGAAGGCTGCTACAATGTTCTTGCCGATGTCGTGCAGATCACCGGAAACAACACCAATGACCACCTTGCCCTGCAATGAACCAGCCATATCTTCGGCCGAAATGTGGGGCATGATTACATCGCTTGCCGCGCGGGCGGCATCGCCTACCAGGATCAATTCCGGCAGATAGCAATCACCATTTTCAAAATCCTTGCCAACTTTTTCCAATGGCTTCTGAATGGCTTCGTTAACCAGGGTCAACGGGTCAAGTCCGGCATCCAGTGCAGCCTGGGCCGCCTGGGCAGCGTCCTCTTCTTCGCCATCCACCACAGCCGCCATCAAAGCTTCTAAATATTTTTCCTTCTCCATTTTCTGATCCTTTCCTCAAGCACAAAGAATATCTGGTTCACTCACCAATAACAGCGCAATTGCTTTCCGCCCGCAGGCGGTGTTTCACTTATTTGCTCTGTAAAAGTCGCCACAGGTCTTCCGGGTAACAAGGCAGACTGCGCACCCAAACCCCGGTGGCATTGTAGATGGCGCTTACAATGGCCGGAGCGCCGCCATCAATCGCTAACTCACCCACTGATTTGGCGCCCAATGGGCCATTTGGCTCGTCTGTTTCCACAAAAATCGAATCCATGGACGGGGCTTCATTGGCCTTCATGATGTGGTATGGACCAAAGCGTGCATTGACCGGCTTTCCGCTCTCGTCGTAAACCATGTCTTCACACAGAGCGAAGCCCCAGGCCTGCGACATGCCACCTTCCAGTTGTCCGGCAGCAGCAATCGGGTTGAGCACCCGCCCGCAGTCGCCAACCATCAGCAGACGCTCGACCGTAACCTGTCCTGTCTCGGTGTTGACTTCCACTTCAGCAAATTGGGCAGCCAGCGGCGGCGGACATTGATAGCTCATGTGCGACTCGCTGGCGATGATCTGATGCTGGTTCATCTGGTGCAGGCTGCTCATTGCCACTTCGGCCATGGTCACAAACTGCCCATCCGGGGCAAACACCTTGCGGTCTTTCAAGACCATGACAGTCGGATCATCCAGTCCCAGCATGGCAGCCGCGTGCTGGCGAATCTGTTCGGCTACGCGCATTGCGGTCTTGCGTACCGCTCCACCGCTGATATAGGTGGTACTGCTGGCATAAGCTCCCTTGTCAAAAGGCGTGTGGTCTGTGTCCGAAGAATAGACCACGATATCTTCGGCGGGAACACCCAACTCTTCCCCGGCAATTTGGGCAAGGATGGTATCAGAGCCGGTGCCACAATCAACGGCGCCAACCGCAAGGTTAAAGAAACCGCCATCGTTGAGCTTGATCGTGGCAGCGCCCATATCCAGGCCAGCCACACCACTGCCGTGCATCGTCACCGAAAAACCGATCCCCTTGCGGATGCGTCCGGTCTGCTTGCGATAGGCTGCATGTTTGGCCGCATAATCGGTGACCTTCATCCCAATTTCCATCAACTGGCCATAATCGCCGCTTTCCAGGTTCTGGGCAAAACCTTCCCGGCCTTCTCCCAGCGCCACTGCCATGCGCATCGAGTCGCCTTTGCGGATCCAGTGGGCACGCTTGAAATCAACCACATCCACGCCCAGCGCCTCAGCTGCCTCTTCCATTAACACTTCCACAGCATACTGTACTTGCATGGCGCCATAACCGCGGAAAGCAGCCGCTGGCGGTTTGTTGGTATACACGACGTCTGTGATGAACCTGGCATTGGCTGAATTGTACAGGGTCAGACCCCGTAAACCTCCCGCCATCTGCACCGTCAAACCCTGGGTGCCGTGCGCTCCGGTATCTCCAATGGTATAAATCTCGGTGGCGGTAACCTTGCCATCCTTGACCCCCACCCGCACGCGCACCACATTCGGGTGGCGGCTGCGTGAGCTGGTGAACTCCTGCTTGCGGGTGTATTCCATCAACACCGGCCGTCCAGTACGCATGGTGAGCAAGGCGCACATATCTTCCAGGATCATTTCCTGCTTGTTGCCAAAGCCGCCGCCCAGGCGTGGTTTATACACCCGCACGCGCTGCACCGGTAAACCGATCAGGGGAGCAACCATTCTGCGCACATGGAAAGGAACCTGCGTGCTGGAGCGGATCACCATACGGTCATCTTCATCCCACCAGGTCAGGCAGACGTGCGGCTCCAGATGGGCGTGCTGCTGCTTGGGCGTCCGATAAGTTCCTTCAAACACATGATCTGCGGCGGCAAAAGCGCCATCCACATCACCAATTTGTTTTTCAATATGAACGACAATGTTGTGGGCAGCATCATAAATGCCTTCGGTGTCCATCTCGTCATGAATGACAGGTGCACCATCCAGCATAGCCTTTTCAGCATCCATCACCGCTGGCAGAACTTCATATTCCACATCAATCAGGCGAATAGCTTCATTGGCAATCTCCAGGCTTTCAGCGGCTACTACCGCCACCCGGTCGCCCACAAAGCGCACCTTGTCATCCAGCACCACCTGGTCATAAGGCAATGGCTTGGGAGGGCTTTGTCCCCCCGAAGAATGTTTGATGCGCTTGACATTCTTGTGGGTCAGCACCGCATGTACCCCAGGCAAAGCCTCGGCTTTGCTGGCGTCAATTGACTTAATGCGCGCATGGGCATGCGGGCTGGTCATCAGCACCCCAACCAGCGTGCCAGGCATCTTCAGATCGGCGGCAAATACCGGACGGCCCTTGGCCAGCTTGACCGCGTCCAGCTTGGCAATGGATTTGCCAACCACTTGCTTGCCGGTCATTTCCTGCGGGGTGTAAACCAGCGGCGGCAAAACAGCATATCCCCCCTCGGAACGGAAGAATGAATCGGGCAAATCAATCTGTGCCATGTCTTCCGGAAGAATTTTGGCAATATGGTCCACCGGAGGCACGCTCTCGCCGCGCAGTACAGCCGCCGCCCGCTGCACGCCTTCCACCACTCGCACATATGCCGTGCAGCGGCACAGTACGCCAGACAGGGCTTCGCGAATGTCGTCATCGCTGGGGTTGGGGTTTTGGTCCAGAAATGCTTTGGCTGTCAAAATCTGCGCCGGGGTGCAAAAACCGCATTGAATGGCCCCGGTCTCAATGAATGCCTGTTGCAAGGGATGCAGTTCACCATCTTGCTGAATGCCTTCCAGAGTGGTGATGGCATGCCCTTCAGCCTGTTCAACTTTGGTCATGCAGCTGCGCACCGGCTTGCCGTCCAGTAAAACTGTGCACACCCCGCAATCGCCTGTGCCGCAGCCTTGTTTAACGCTCAAATAGTCCAGATCGCGCAGCACATCCAGCAAACGGTCACGCGGCGAAGCATTCACCGGTATTTCCTTGCCATTGATGTTAATATGTATAGGGTTCGCCATGTTAGTTCATTCCTTCCAGGCACATTTCCAGCGCATGCCGGGTCAACACAACGGACATTGCCCGGCGATAGTCTGCACTGCCCAAAAAATCTCCCCTGGGGTCAACTTCATCCGCCACTTTGGCCGCAACCTCTGCGATGCGTTCAACGGTCAGCGGGCCGCCGGCCAGAGCATTGGCTGCGTTGATCATGCCTACTGACGAAGGCCAAACTCCGGTCAAGGCCGCCTGTGCCTGCCAGACAACTCCCTTGCTCATTTTTACCGTAGCGATCGCAAACACGATGGGTTCATCACCCGGGGTGCGAGCCACCTGCGCCGCCCCCCAGCACAGACCTTCCACCGGCAAACGAACGTCTTGAAAACTTTGCTTGGTAGACATCTGAAGTACTTCAACCAGCGGAATATCCTTGCCGCTCAGATGTACCATCGCCCCGCCTGCCAGCAGCCCGGCCACCCATTGCGGCGCCAATCCTGGCATGTTCAAAGTGCGTTCCAAAGTCGTCTCATTCCGTCGCTGCCAACTGAACGGCCCTTCCAAAGTGCGCTTTAATATTTCTGGCAGCCTGCCGCTTGTGTAAAGAGAATCAAGATCGTCCTTGGGCTTCATGCTGTAGAAGCCCTCTTCCATGGCAGACCTGTTCATGTGATCTTCCGCCGCCATCCGTGTTACCTCCTCATTGTGCCGTGTGAATACGATTGAAGCTGAATAACCGTGCATCCCAAAAAAAATCAGTGCGGATTTCTGCAAAGCATCCAAGATAACAATACGGCTAACCCCAGGAACGGATCAGCCGCAATTCAATGACCTTATCGTTGTAATAGTTGTTCGCATAAACCAATGGCTGCTCACTTTTGTTATAAAAGGTCTCCACAAAATGCAGCAGGGGGAACCCGGGTTTCACACGCAAGGTATCCGCCAACTCGGTGGTCGCCAGAAGGCAGCTGATGTTGGCTATGGCGTAACCCACACTCTGACCGCAATACATCTCCATGAACTCATGCAGCGAGAAGCTGGCATCCAGGTCCATTTGATCCTGGCAGATCAACCCCGAAGAGATGATGTTCTCGGAAAGCACTACCGGTTTGTCATCTGCCAGGAAAAGACGATTGATCGAGACCACTTCATCCAGCGGATCAATGCCCAGCGCCTCGGCCTCATGCTCGGCCGCCGGACGCTGCAGGATTCGTAACGGTAGAATGGAAGGCTCGTAACCCGCGCCGCGGATCAGTCGGGTGAATTCCCAGATCTCGCCAAGATGATTGTGTACATCCAGAATGCGCTGATTAACATACGTGCCATCCCCCTGTTTGCGAATGACCAGACCTTCTGCCCCAAGCTTGACCAATGCCGTGCGAAGTGTTGCCCGGCTGACCCCCAACTCCACCGCCAGCTCACTTTCAGATGGCAGGCGCCCGTCCCCAAATTCCCGGTTGCGAATACGCGTGCGCAGCAAGGATAGAACTTGTTCAGCAATAGGCTGTGGGCGCTTGATGACCATTTTAACCTCGGTTGACAGTCGTCTGACCTTTTATTCATTTTAGCATTTTCCACCCCAAAGTCAAGCATTTTTAATGTTATGCCCCATTAAAAGGGAATAAAGTCACCTCCTCTGGACAACACCAAAGGTGTGACATGCAGTGATTTCAATGTCATTCCCGGTTTAAAACACTGCTCCGGTCAGCGAATCAGCCATCTCTCCTTTCAAGAAAACATAAGGGCCTGCGCCCTACTGCGGATAAGATCAGCCTTGCCAACCGGCAGCCGGAAAACAAAAAACGCTGCAAATGCAGCGCGAAAAGTTGGGAACACTCCCCATTTGTCCTTTCCGCGAAGGCAAAACCAAGGCTTGCAGCAAGGCCTGGGGGTCGGGCTGGTTCAAACTTCGAACTCCACCGTTGCGGGACAGCGCCGGGATTTCACCGGTCTTCACTCAGGGCTTTGCTGTTTTTCTTTTGTAATCATAGTGTACAAGGTATCAGGAAGAACGTCAAGGAAAAACGCCATGAGCGTCATGGCGTTCTCAAAGTTAATTTTCCATTTGCTTCTTTTATTGATGGCACGAGGCCGGACGAAAGACGGTCTGTGCGTCACCGGGGTTTAT
>JAGVAB010000091.1 GCA_020060485.1 Anaerolineales bacterium | reverse complement strand
GTCCCAGTGCCAGGTGTCTTCAAAGGCGGTCATTTGGGCCTGGGATTCTGCGCCGGTTTCTTCCTTGAAGAGGACATTGTAGGAGCGGTTGGAGTTGAAGGGTGGATCCAGGTAGATGAGATCCACCGATTCGTCGCGGATGTAGTCGCGCAGGATGGTGAGGTTGTCGCCGTAGTAGAGGGTGTTGGTCATGGGCGTGCTTTCTTTGGCAGGTGGTTTATTTGGACTTCTTCGTTTTGTTTGTCTCTGTTACCGTTGTCTTGGGGTGCTTTTTTGCATGGTCTTCAGTGATGTATTGTCCAGTTATGGCGCTGCGGTGTTTCTTTTGGGTAGGTGTTTTTTTTGACATGGGTTTCTCCGGTTATCTAATATGGGATTTACTTCAGCCATACACTTACCCCGCCATGACCTGAACAGGTGCCGCTTCTGGTTTGGGAATAACTATATGTTCCATCTTTGCATAGTGCAGTAGCATTGGCCGGGTGACTTGTGGTTGGTTGTATAACCGGTTGAGGTTGCACCGGCGCAACAATTGGGGCAATGGTGTTGGTGGGGGTATGTGTGAATGTTGGGCTTGGCTGCGGCGTTTCCGTTGGTACTTGGGTCTCGGTTGGTATTTGTGTCTCGGTTGGTAGTTGGGTGGCGGTTGGGGCCAGGTCGGTCAATTCGATGATGCGCTTATTGATTGCGGCTTCCATCGTCATGGTCGCATATAGCTGGTTGACTGCCTGGTCAATGCCCATCGCAGTAGGTTCTGGCTTGATCCAGTTGGATATGGATGATACGAAGCCGAAGATCAAAGAGATCATGACCGTAAGCGCTGTGAAGGCAATCCCGATCAAGGCGACAATTCCGCAGGTTTTTTTGTTGGCAGGGTTTCTAGTGGGGCTTGCGGCAAATTGCGCCGGTTGTAGTTGATTTGTTTTCTTGCTTTCTTGTGTGGTACCCGACTGGGTAGTACCCGCCTGGGTAGTATAAGACAGGCCGGTGCCTGGCAGGGAGACGGTGGTGCGTTTGCCACGGGGGCCGATGCCGACCCGGTAACCGGGGACGCCAACGCTGGCCCCAATGCCGGATTTGCTCAGGTTGATACGTAAGATTTTACCGACCCGGATAGATTTTCGAAACCGAAACCCCATGAGACTCCCCTGTTGCTGTGGTGTGTTGGATGATCATTTCCGATCATGTGGGAAGAGGCCATCACAAACATTATACAAAATGCCAGGCATCAAAGTGGTTTAAAACCACCCCAAGCCATATCGAAGATATAGCCCGATCAGCAAAAACACCTCTGTTGATACCAGGAAGGAAACCAAGAAGACCATCACTTTTTCTACTTGCTCGTCTCCCTCTTCAATGAATTTTACAAATTTTTCCCACATAGCTCACGCGCGAAAAAAGAACAATTTTCAATCGGGTGGGTAAGGCTTTGCCGCTTTTACCCATGCCCGGCTCAGGCCGGGCTTTTTTGATTCAAGCCAATTGTAGCAGGGAGAAGAAATCAGATTCGGTCAATATTCGGAGTTCTTGCCCTTTTGATATGAGGTCTTCGGCTTTTCTATGTTTGGAGCTTTTTTCGTGGCCGGCCAGTGCTCTAACGTCTTGATCGCCAACAACCAGAAGGGTGGTTTTGGCGGTGACTCCACTTCCTACGCAACAGCCCATTTCTGCTGCAAGTTTGGCGGCTTCTGGGCGAGAGATTGATAGTGCTCCAGTGAAAACTATGGTTTCACCAAAGAAGGGGCCGTCTGGATTGCCTTCAAGGTTGATCTTTTCTTGATAACGGTATTGTTTTTTGTAGGCCTTTTTCAACCATTCATTCAATGCGATGCCACTATCTGAAATTGCTTTGTTCAAGACCTCGCCTGTGGCTCTGGCGTCTTCTGCGGCATCATGGTGTTTGAATTCAATGCCAAAATTGTCTGCCAGATTTTTCAAGCCATAACCGCAATAGCGATATTCTTCCCAGGCCCTGCGGGCAACGCGGGCTGTATCGAGCCATTGAAATTCCGGTTCTGGCTGAGCGAATCTTTCTGCAGATCGTTTTATCGAAACACGATCATAAGCTGTGTGGTGCACAATAATTTTTCCTGCAAGATGATCTCTCAACAATCCGAGAGCTTCAGGTATCTTGGGTGCGCCACGAACCATCACATGGTTGATGCCATGAATCGAGACATTGATCGGCGAAAAATAGTCTTCCGGATCAACCAGGGTGCCCCAGGTTTGAAGACATTCCCCGTCCTTGAAAAAGGCCAGGCCGACCTGGCAGATGCTGGAATAGTCTTCGTTTGCGGTCTCCACATCGAGGGCGACGAAGTCAAAGTTTTCTGGCCATTGCGATTCCAAAATATTTCTCCCCGTTATGCGTTTGATGTTTGTTTGATCACCAGTTCAATCGATTTTGAGATATAGATAATGGCCACACCGCCACCCAGGGCGATGGGCATGGACATGGGGTGGAGGGGCAGGACGTAGAGCAGGGCGAAGGTCATCAGGCCGGTGCGGATGGCAAATGAAAGCGCCGGGTGTGAAGCCGCCTGCTGGAGATCGCGGATCAATTCGATTTGAAAGACACAGTGCCGCAGCCGCCAGCGGTTAAGTGGCGTGAGTCGTTCCCAGATTGTTTTTGAGACCATTTGTGCCCCTGGCTTTTCTGTCCTGCTTTTCGATGAGGTAGTTGAGATATTCGAGAGCCTCTTCACGCAGTTCAATGGGGAGGCTGGCCAATTTGTAATTGAGTTCGTCCAGGACGGGATCTGTTTCTGGTTGTGGTGGTAGCAACCCGGCTTGGCGAAGCACTTCCTCTGGGGGAATATCAAATGCCAATGCGATACCCTTGCAAAAAGTTATGCCAGGCGAAGAAGTCTCATTAATTACTTTATCAAACATAGACGGCGATATACCGCCCCTTTTTGCGGCTTCGCTACGAGACCAGCCTCGTTCGTTTAATCTTTCAACAATCCAATCCGAAAATTTCATACTTAAATATGATACCGCTTTGAATCCATAATTTGTTACGGAATATTCGTAATCTATTGACAAATCCATATATTTATGTATAATCATAATAGATTACGAAATAATCGGAATAAAATACGCATGGAGTTGAAATGACAGAACAAAACAAGAGTAAAGCAGATTTGAAAGCAGGTCTCCGTCGATGGGCTGAAGTGAATGGGATAAGCGTTCCTGACTTCGCCCGGAAAATGGAATATTCCTACAATCATGCGTATCAACTTTTGCGTGGTACCTATGCCGATGCAACCCCCATGATGATCGGGAAGGTGGCGATGGCATACGGGGCTGATGCAGCCCAACAAATCCTTGAGTTTTCTGATCTGTCCGCAGAACAAGCGGCGGACGTTGCCCGCCAGTAAGACCGTTTCCGAGAAACGGGCTGGCGGTCTTTTTGTCTGTGCGGGGAGGTTGCGATGACAGTTGGTGACATTGGTTTGCTCCTGTTGGTGGTGATCGGTGGGGGCTGGGCGCTGTGGCGCAGCCAGGTGGATATTGCTGCTTATTTTGAGAATAGCACAAAGGGCAGGGAGTGAAGCATATTTACTACCCCCTCCGGCCTGACGGCCACCTCCCCCGAATTGCTGCGCAATTCAAGGGAGGAATATGGAGGAATGTGGAGAAGGGGATGCGGTGAACGAAGCGAGGTGGTGAGATGGATATTCTGATGATGGCATTACTGAGCGGGGTGGCGCAGGTGGCGGCGCATTACCTGCCGTGGCGGCGTCTGCTGGGGCGGCAACTGCGGCGGACGGAGGCGTATACGATCGGGGTGGTGCTGATGCTGGCGCCGTTCAGCGTGTGGCTGGGCCTGCAAGGGTTGTGGCGGGTGCTGCTGGGGCTGTGGATTGTGGTGGCGGCGTGCGGGGTGGTGGTGATCGGGGCGTATGTGCTGGATCATTACCTGGAGACGGTGCAGCGGATGCAGGCGGACGAGAGCGAGAATCGCAGTTTACGCGGGATGGCCTTCGATGACGCGAATGACGAGCGCGGCTGAGGCGCGGCGGGGGAGCATGGAGAACGGGCTGGCGGCGCTGGTGCATGCCCGCAAGCGGCTGGAGCTGGTGACCCTGCGGGTGCGGCAGGCAGAGCAGTATGGCCTGGGGTGTGCGGGGGTGCTGGGCCCGGCGGTGGAGGACTTGCGGGTGGCGGTGGAGAAGCTGCGGCTGGCCCAGCAGGAACTGGGGGAGCTGTGGCAGGCAGTGGACTGGACGGATGATGGAAGCTGAGCTTGGCATGACGTTTGTGGCGGCATCCAGCCCGGAGCAGGAACAGCGGTATGAGCAGGCGATGCAACTGATGGCAAAAATGGTGATGGTTCTGTATGAGGAAGTGGAAAGAGAAAGGATGGGAATCAATGGCGACAAACTGGAAGTTGAACAGACGGCTGGAGACAGCCAACAGGATTTTGACGGTTTTGCTGGCGCTGAGCCTGGCGGGCTGTGCGGCGCTGCCGGATGTGATGCAGGCTGCGCCGGCGGTGGTTTCGGATGCGGCGTCGATGGGGGCGGCGGTGGGGGCAATGGAGACGGCCAGGGGAATCGGGATGGTGCTGCAGGAGGGGTCGGGGGCGTTCATCATGGCGCATGGGCAGGATTTCCTGCTGGCGTGGCCAAAGGGCAACGCGTGGGAGTTCGTGCTGGTGAATGCAAAGGGGCTGCCGATCAACGGGATCAAACTGGATGTGTACAGTTTCAGCGACCTGGTGAAGCAGCTTGAGGCGTTGGGCTGGGAGTATACGGCCCCGGCGGCGCTGCCGGCGGCGTTGAGCGAGCTGATCCTGCTGGGGACGAGCGCATTTCCGAGCATTTTTGTGCTGCCGGCGATCCTGCTGCCGACACCGATCCCGCAGGAGTTGACGTGATGCAGGATGAGACGATCGGGATCCGGCGGATGGCGAAACTGCCGGTGTGGTTTCTGGTGGGGCTGCACCTGGTGCTGCGCAGGCGGAATGAGGTGGTGCGGTTTGAGGCTGAGAAGCTGCTGGCAGAGCTGGACGGGCTGCGGCAGGTGATCCCGGAAGGGCGGAACGCGGTGGAGCGGTGGGTGGTGGACAGTCTGAAGGACTGGGTGCTGTGTGAGAAGATCCGGGTTTTGCAGATGCGGGCCGCCGGGGTGCAGGTGATCGGGCGGCTGGAGGAGTAGACACCCCACCCCCTCCTAGCCTCCCCCGAATTGCTGCGCAATTCAAGGGAGGGACGTGGAGATGTAGAGTTTGTGATGAAGGTTTTGGCGGGCGTCGGAATGACACGGTGTGAATCAGCGGGTTTTACTGCCGGGGCGGTCCTGGCGGGTTTTCCCCGTCCTCCGCACACTGAAGGGATGGTTCGAGGCCTCCCTGCCCGAATTGGCGACACCTGCCAGAGTGGTGTGATGAGGATAAGAATAGGTCTCCAAAGGGAATAACGATGGCCGGAGTTCCCCAGCCGGATGACGAGCCAAGGCCGGCAAATTATTGGTAGATTGGGCGGCGGCGTGGTGGTGTACACGCCCTGTGAGTAGGCAAATGAGGTAACAGGACCGGAGAGCAACGATGTCTTACAAGAGACGTAACCCTGGGAAGCGCGAACGAGAGGCTGGAAAACGCCATAGGCGTGCTGTTGTGTATAGCAACAGAACGGAGTGGGAGCCGTTGAAGCTCGGGCGTGAGCATCTCAGGCGCTGGACGGTGCGATCCATGTGTGTGGCCGATAGCCGAAAGCAGGAAGCCAAAACGGCGGAGGAGCTTCCACGGCAGCCGGGCGGGTTCGAATCCCGTTCGCCCAAATAGCCCTATATGGGCATTCCCGTCGCAGTCGCATGGCGGGAGGTGAGGGGCTGATCCCCTACAAAGTGCAAGTGGCTAAAGGCACCATGCCGGATGATAGCCTAGACCGGCGAACGTTGACAACTTAATTGTGCATGACTGGCGGTTTCCCGTAATGCGAAGTCCACCCGCCAGTTTGCAGCCAGCCGATGCGTCCGCTGCTTATGAGCAGAGGCGGTAAGGGCATCCTGCTTTCCTTCGGGAGGACATGGACTTACCCAGGGCGTCGGCTATGAGACGCAGTCTGGCGAGATGGGGCGGAGGCGCACATAGGGGCCTTTGACTTTGACCGGGATCGAAACCCGGCCGCTCCACAGCCTACCCCACCCTAACCCTCCCCAAAATCTGCGATTTTAGGGAGGGGACATGGAGGAAAGGTGACAGCCGGGAGAGACCGGCGGCAAGGCCAGTGGTTATCTGGCCGGTTGGACCAGGCGCTGCCCGGTGGCCTGGATGGGGATCACGATTTTACTGGTTGGAATCAAATCCGGGCAGGTGGCGGTTGGCTGTGATAGCTGCCGCATTTCATGAGAGCCCTGGCGGTGAGCGGCCGCCAGGGCGGAAAAAAAAAGACCCCTGCGTGAACAGGGGTTGGGGAAGCGGATGGGAATCAGCTTCTGCCCATAAGTATACTACAAGAGGTGCAGGGATGAGAAAAGTGTTTCCGAAACCAGTTTATCCAAAGCCGGATGAGCCGCCGACGAGGCCTGAGGGTTACTGGCCGAGGCCGTCCAGGATGGATATTGAGCCGGGGGGCGTTGAGCGGCGGGGGGGTGGCGAGGTTGAGCGCCGGTTGTTCATTGTGGGGGCAGTGGGCGGGCTGGCGGTGTTTCTGATGAGCCTGGTGGTGGCGTGGATGGTGGCGATGATGGCCAGGATCGGTGAGTGGGATGTTGTGAAGGCGGCGGCGCTGGCGAGCCTGGTATTGGCGATTGCCTGCGTGTGCATTGCGGGCGGGGGCGAGCTGGCGGTGCGGATCGGGACGGGCAAAAAGTGATCGATCTGCAAAATCTGGTGGTGGTGGATGTGCAGTTATCCCGCTGGGACGATGCCTACCGGCTGTGGCTGGATGGACAGACCAGCGCCAACACGCGCCGCGCCTATGATCTGGCCGTGCGGGAGTGCGTGATCTTTTGCGAAGCGCCGCCCTGGGAAATTGGCCGCTCGGACGTGGCGGAGTGGGTGCAGGACATGCGTGAGCGCAACCTGGCCGATACCACGATTAACCTGAGGCTGGCAGCGGTGAGCAGCTTCTTCCGCTTCACCACAGAGGAATTCACCGAAGTGGATACAGACGGGATCGAACGCCCGCTCCACAGCTTCAACCCCGCCGCCGGCAAGCGCCTGCGCCAGCGGATCACGCCCTACGGCAAGGCTGGCTATCTGTCAGCGGAACAGGCAAAGCTGCTGCTGGCCGCAGTCGATCAGAACAGCCTGCACGGCCTGCAGGACTATGCCCTGTTCACGGGGTACCTGTTCACCGCCCGGCGCAACACGGAGTGGCGCACGGCCCAGGTTGACCGGTTTGTGCAGCTTGGTGCCCGGGTGCGCTATCGCTTCGATGCCAAAGGCAAGCGCGATCAGGTGGTGGACGTGGCGCCGCCGGTGTGGGATGCGGTCCAGCGGTATCAGGACGCTGCCGGTCTGCAGGACGGTTATCTGTTCACGGCGCTTTCGGACCGGGCAAAGAACCTGCCCACGGTCAAAGCGGAGTGGGACAGGAATCAGCCGATCTCATCCTACGAGGTAGGGCGGCGGTTGAAACGGTATGCCCGGATGGCTGGATTGCGTATAGACAGCATACATGTTCACACCCTGCGGCACACGGCCAGCATGCTGCGCCGCGCCGCCGGGGACGATGTCCAGAAAATAAGCGAGTTTTTGGGCCACAGCAGCCTGGCGATTACCCAGATTTATTTGCAGGCAGTCGAAGGCCGGCAGGACACCAGCTGGTCGAAAATTGCCGATTTGTTGTTGTGATAATCCTTATTATCACAACAAGACCCCCCCAGCCCCCGGCAAGCGGGGGAGTGGAGAGCGGAAACGAACATGAATAAAGTGCTGAAAGAGCCTGAATTTGAGTATGTTGCTTTTGCAAAATGCGGGTGCATCGTTGGTGTTTGTGTTGATATGGCCGATGCGTTTACCGGAAAGAGCGTTGCAGAGTGGATCAAAAAAGGTTGCACGGTTGAGCGGAAAAACCGGCAGGAATTCTTTGCGGTGCTGGATGAAAAAGGCTTTGGGTGCAAATGCCAACATAAGAATCTGGTTGAACAGTTGGTTCTGTTCAAGAGTTGACCCCCCAGCCCCCGGCAAGCGGGGGAGTGGAGAGCGGAAACGAAAGGGTGCAGTTATGAGTGATCTGCGGTTTCAGATGATGGTGATGACGCCCAACGGGCCGGGGCTGGTGCAGGGTTTGTTGAGCAGGCCAGGGAAGGCGGATGCGATCCTGGTTTCGCATGAGCCGAGGATCTTTGCGCCGGCAGAGCTGCTGGCACGGACAGAAAAACAGGTCGGGGAGCAAATCTCGCTGGAGAGCACGAATCCGGCGATCTGGATCCTGTTCGCTTATCCGGCGGGGATGTTGAGTCCGTTGAATGGGAATGGAGCGAAAAAATGATCGAGATGATGCTGGATGTGGATGGGATTGAGGCGAATCCGTTTCAACCGCGGATGAGCGAGGATGCGGAGCATGTGCGCCGGCTGGCGGACAGTATTCTGCAGAACGATTTGATGCAGATCCCGATGGGGCGGGTGATAGCGGAAAACACCCCACCCTAGCCCTCCCCAAAATCTACGATTTTAGGGAGGGGATGTGGATAAGGGGATGTGGTGAAAGCGAGGTGCAGGATGGAAGCGATTGATCTTTTATTGACAGAGATACGACCCAACCCGGAGCAGCCGCGGCGGCATTTTGATGCGGAGGAGCTGGAGGGGCTGGCGCAGAGCATTCGGGAGAATGGTGTGATCCAGCCGGTGGTGGTCTACAAAAATGGCGATGGGTGCTATCACCTGATCGATGGAGAACGGCGCTGGCGGGCGGCGAAGCTGGCCGGTTTGGAGCGGGCGCCGGCGGTGGTGCGGGACTGCCCAAAAGCTGACGAAAAGAACATGCTGGCGATGGTGGCCAACATGCAGCGGGCTGATCTGACGCCGATGGAGGAGGCCCAGGGCTTCCAGAAAATGGTGGAGATGGGGTTGAGCATCACCAAAATTGCGCACCGGCTGGGGATCTCTTACCCGAAGGTGCATGCCCGCCTGTCACTGCTGAAACTGGAAAGCGAGATCCAGGAGCTGATCAAAAAAGGGGTATTCCCTACGGACAAGCGGGCGATCGATGCGCTGCTGGCGATTGAGGACGGGAAGCACCGGGTGAAGCTGGCCAGTAAACTGGCGCGGCAGGGGCTGCGGGTGCAGACGGTGGTGATGGCGTGCACAAAATTAAACGATGCCTTGCAGGCCCAGCCAGCAGGAGAGAACGTGCCGGCACTGCATTATGCGGTGCGGCATGCGGGAAAAGTTGATTTCCCAAAATGGGATATTTTGCAGCAGGTGGGCAAAGTGCCGCCGTGGAAAGAGGTTGAAAAGGCAGCCAGGATCACCTGCGATCGCTGCCCATTGCGCGAGACAGCATCTGCGGTGATCTGCAAGGATTGCCCGGCACTGCTGATGCTCTCGCAGTTGATCGAACAGGCAGGTGGATGATGGATGTGGATGCGTTGATCGATTTCTGCGCGGCATGCGGAGAGGTTGACGGCATGAACACCCTGGCGCACGTTGGGAAAACGTATGCTGCTCCGCTGAGCGTGTGCGTGAGCGGTGCGGTGCGGAACAGCGAGCGCAGGAATATCTGGACAGATGAGGAAACAGCTTTCGTGCAGGACCATCTGGAGACGATGACGCTGGCAGAGATCGGCGCGGCGCTGGGCAGGTCGGAAAATGCGATCAAGATCCGCATCGTGCGCAAACAGATCCCGGTGGCCAGCAAACGGCCAGGGTATTTGACAGGCAATCAGGTGGCGAAGCTGTTCCGGGTGGATGTGCATGCGGTATCGGCGTGGAGAGAACGGGGGATCATGGCCATCGATACGCTGCCAGGCAACCGGGAAATTATGAGTGTGCACATCAAAACCGTGTACCGGTGGGCAGTGCGTGCGGAGAACTGGATTTACTTTAAAGCGGAACGGATTCGGGATGGGAGGCTGAGGAAGATGGTGGAGCTGGCGCAGGCACGTTGGGGCGACGAGTGGTGGACGACGGGGCAGGTGGCGGCGTATCACGGGGTGGATGTGCGCCTGGTGGTGTCGCACGTGTATCGGGGCAAGCTGAACGGGGTGCGTTGGGGAAACTGGCGTTTTTTGCGGTCTGAAGCGATGAAGTACCGCTTTTACACGGGCAAGGGAGGCGCAGCGCGCGGCCAGTGGAGCCCGGGGGCGGATGCGTGGATCCTGCGGGCGCGGGATGAGCTGGGGATGCAGTTTGTCGAGATTGCGCGGCGGATGAAGGGGGACTGGGACGTGAGGCGGGTGATGTACCGGTATGAGAAGTTGAAGGGTATTACCCCACCCCCTCCGGCCTGACGGCCTTGTTCCTGCGGAACCGCGTAGCGTCCCCCGAATTGCTGCGCAATTCAAGGGAGGGATAATGGGATTTGGCAACAGCGATTTTATGGATGGAACGTGGAGGATGGGCATGAGTGAGCGGCGTGAGAGTTACGAGGTGTTGTTGAAGCGGATGCCGGCGGGGCTGGATCGGGCGGTGCTGCGGGTGATCTCGCAGCGGGTGGGACGGGGGCAGGCGGTTGGGCGGGGGCAACTGGTGCGGCTGGTGGGGCAGGGCGGTTTCCGGGCGCATGAGCGGCAGATCCGGGAGGTGATCAAGGAGCTGCGGCGGCAGGGGCATTTGATCTGCTCGGCGGCGGGGGAGAGCGGCGGGTACTGGATGGCGGCCAACCGGCAGGAGTTTGAGGCGTTTGGGCAGCAGGAGTTTGAGGCGAAGATCAGCGATATGAGTGAGACGTGGCGGGCGATGCGGAAGTCGGCGGATGAGAAATTTGGCACGGCGGTGCAGGAGCGCCTCTTTTAATGGCTCTTGTATTTGGAATTCATTCTGGTATAATGTGGATAGAGCAACCAACTCTTGAGACAGGCGTTTTGTTTTATACGCCTCGTTTCCACAACTTCATATTCTCAGTTGCGGGTAAACTCCCGCAGCGTGCAAAAACCCTGTCTGAGTTGGTTGCTCCGCAAGGCGTATGTGCGCTGCGGGATTTTGCTTTAACCGCAAAAAAAGGAGCAACCAAAATGAATTCCAATCGGTTATCTGAAATTGGGAAGTTATTCCCACATCGGTATCTTGAGGAACTGGGAACGGATTTGTTCCAGACCTTATTTGATACATTGAAGCGGCAAGAGGGCGCATCGGCGGATTTGGTCGATGCGCTTGATGTTGCTTTGACCTTGATCCAGTATGCACACTGGATTGAGACAGATTCTTTGAAGGAACTTTTTTACAAGGAAATTCCGCTGACGGTAGCCCAGGCGGTGAATTGTATGGAGCGTCTGGATGATTGCGGACAAGGGAGATGGTGAAAGATGGCAGCTAACTACTGGATCAAGCTGTATCACGAAATACTTGATGATTACAAGATGCACAAGCTCCCGGACAATGTCTGGCGGCGGGCAATTGAAATGTTCTTGTTGGCGGGAGACATGGATCAGGAAGGGGCTTTGCCGGAGTTGGAAGAAATTGCTTTCAGGCTGCGGGTTGATCCTGACCAACTGGCGGGTGAGGTTGAACAGTTGAAAGCTGCCGGCTTGCTCATTGAGGAAGATGGTCAGTTGTATGTTAAGAATTTCTCAAAACGCCAATCTGCCGTAACGCCGGCAGAGCGGATGAAACAGCACAGACAGCGAAAACGTAACGAAGATGTTCAGGGAGGCGTTACGGAATGTGACGAAGAAGAACCGGAAAGCGTTACGGACTGTGTTACGTTTCGTAACACAGATACAGATACAGATAAGAAACAGAACAGAAACAGAAAAGAACCAGAACAAGATTCTGCGGATGTGGCCGAAGAAACCGACAAAGCCAATATTTTTGAGCTTTACGAAAACGAGATCGGGGCGTTGACGCCTTTGGCGGCGGATGCGTTGAAATGCGCCCAGGAGGATTTTCCAGACCACTGGATTCGGGAGGCGTTGAGGATCGCGGCCAAAAACAACAAGCGCTCGTGGAGCTATGCCGAGTCGATCCTGAAACGCTGGCGGGTGGAGGGGTTCCAGGTAGACAACCGGCAGGGCAGAGATTCGCCGCCGGGTGGGGGTTCTGGGCGCAAAAATGGCGGTAATGGGAGTGTGGCATCGAATTTGGATAAATTCATTCATGCAGAAGGGATTTTGTGATGGCGACATTGGGAGAGGTGGCGTTTATCTTGAAACGGATTGCTGATGCGTATGGCAAACCTGTTTCCGACGAGCGGGTAAAGATTTTTTACAGCGTTTTGCATCGGTTTCCGCGGATGGTGCTGGTGGCGGCAAGCACGCGGCTGCTGGAATCGTCCAGTTATTTTCCGCAGATCAACGAGATCGTGGCGGCGGCGAAGCAGCTGGGGGCGGGTTATGAGGTGCCGGAATGGGCCAAGCTGGACGAGGCGATGAACTGGTATCTGTATACGCACAATTTGACCAGTTCGGATGAGTTGAGCGAGGCGGATGTGGAGAAGATCTGCAAAGATGCCGGCGTGGATCAGGAGCGGGATGCCAGGCCGGTGCGGGAGTTGAGCGCGGCCGAGGTGCGGGCGGTGTGCCAGGCGCGGGGTCTGCCGGTGAGCCGGCGGGTAGAACAGCGCCAGGCTGAGCCTGTGTTGTATTAATCATGCTGGATAGACGGCGAAAAAGGTTGATTGCAGCTGCATGCCTGGTGCTGGTGCTGCTGGTGGCAATGACCCTGCTGCGGATTGGAGTTTGAATGAATGCTTTGAGTTTGTTCCTGGTTGGGCTGGTGATTGGCTTTGTGGCCGGGGTGCTGGTGGTGCTGTTCTGGGCGCTGGGCAAGGCGGCCAAGATGGGAGACGGGTGAAGGCGGGATGGTGGAGGGTGAACTGCTGGCGAACATGGACCCGGTGAAGCCCTGGCGCTGCGCGCAGTGCCATGCGGTGCTGGGGGTGGTGGAG
>JAGVAB010000054.1 GCA_020060485.1 Anaerolineales bacterium | reverse complement strand
TTTTCCATTTGTTTCTTTTATTGATGGCACAAGGCTGGACGAAAGACGGTCTGTGCATCACCGGGGTTTATTCACCCCACCCCTCGAACTCCCCTCCCCGCTGCTTGCGTGACGTATCCCAATTCATTCTTCTGCGGGAAGGGGAGCTTTTTGTACTGTGTTGAGAAACGGCTTCGCCGTTTCTCAACACAGTACGTTTCTTTTCCTCCCCCGGCCTATGAAGTCTGATTTACAAATCCAATCTGTGCCGGGGGAGGAATGGCGGCAGAGGGCAGCCCATTATCATCAGCATTTTGCATCTACTTTGGTCTGGATGACCTTGACCGTTTTGGAAAATCGCAAATGTCAAGCTTTCTTGAGAATGCCATGCATCACAGGTTTGAAATGAAAGGTTGCCCAAAGCCGAGCGAAACACGCTCAACTGATCAAAAAGTGTAACCGTGGTTACACTCCTGCCATCCCTGAATGCATTATTTGCCTTAAGGCCATCATGCAATAATTGCACTATGGCCTGACTGCATAACTTTCACTCTGGCCTGACTGCAAAATTCTCCCCCAGGCCTGCCGGCAATTTCTTCCCGCTGGCCAGAATGTAGGTTTTACCTTGAGGCGCGCCTGCATGCAAATTTTGCCCATCTTCTGCATGCAAAAGATTCCCCTCTAAAGGATGCAAAATTTGCACGTGATTCTATATACGACTCTTTAACGACTCTCTTCAACTTTAAAAACGTTTTTGCTGTCTTCTTTCCCCATTGCAAACTTCTGAAGAAGTGTAACCACGGTTACACTTTCAGACAATGGATAGATAAAAGCTGCTCTATGAAATACAGAGCAGCTTTGCGAATGTACTCAATCATTGACAAGCAGGATTATTCTTTTGGCATCAGTTCGTCTGGAAAAACCAGGTTCCAGTCATAACGCGGACTGCGGGAAGGATGTTTGAATTCACCCAGCCGCACTTGCCCGGATTGGTACTCCTGTAAAAAGCGCAGCAGGGCCAGGGTAACCAGCTGACTGGCAGGCACACCTTCTTCTTCGGCCAGTTCTCTGACCAGATTACGCACAGTCGGGGGCAGGTCGTAGGTCGCGCGCTGCGGTCGGCGGGCCTGGATCTTGGCACGTTCTTTGGCCAGCTTTTCCCGCTGGCGGCGCGGCAGTTGTGACTCGGCCTGGCGTTTCTCCATGCCATTCAGCAGATCAGCGACGGCCGGATCCAGCAAGGGTTGGCGGCGTTGTTCTTTAGCCATGTGTTACCTCCAGTAAGTGTCGTAAAACCTGGGCGTAGCCCCCAATGCGGCCGCGCTTGCTTTCATAACCGCAGATGGCGCTGGACAGCGGAGCATATTCCCAGGGGGTTTTGCCATAGGCGGACGCTTCCCGTACACGGGTATCACGCGGAATGGGCGGCCAGACATTTGAGCCAAAAGTATGCACGATCTCCTGAAACTGGGTCAGGGTCTCTTTGGTGATGCGTTCAAAAAAGGTGGGCAAAATGAAATAGCCTTTGAAGTGGTGTCCTTGCCTGGTTACCTCACCCATGGTCAGCAATACTTCTTTGACCCCGTCCACAGCCAGGGCGTCCAGGCGGGTGGGAATCACCACCCAATCGCTGGCCACCAGTCCGTTGACGTGCAGCACATCCAGGGAAGGAGCCATGTCCAGCAGCACATAGTCATAAGATGAAGATTTGAAGATATCCAGCAGAATGGTCTCGCGAAAGTCCGAAAGAGTGATGTGGCGTTTGACCTTCTCACTTAGCTTATTGCCGGGCAGGATGTCGAGATTTGGGCGGGCAAGCACGACCAGATCTTGCAGTTTCTCTCCCAGGCAGATCAATTGATAAAGAGCGGGTTTTTTCTCAAGACCCAGGGAGAAGGCTACATGCCCCTGGGGGTCGAGGTCCACCAGCAGGGTGCGATATCCTTTGACGGCCAGGCCGGCGGCCAGAGTAATAGCGGTGGTGGTTTTGCCGACCCCGCCTTTTTGATTGGCAAATGCGATGATTTCCATAATGCTCGCTTTCTGTGTAGAAGCCTGGTCGCCAGAACAGGGAATGAATATGCCAAAGGGGCGACCCTAAAGATTATACAGGGTCGCCCCTCGATTCGTCAAGGAGCGACCCTTAGGGGCGACCCTGGCACAAAAGCAAGGTCGCCCCTTGCGTGATTTTATTGGGGGTTCATCGCATATAACTGCCTGTAGATTGATAATGTTATGCCTGTGGGAAAAATGACCGGAAAACCGCTAATTATTGGTTATTGGATTTTTGCCGGTTTTTGCGCGGTGATGACAGGTTGGCAATTTGTGACTGGTTCAGAATTACGGAATGGTTTGGGTTTGCAGGGACATAAATAAACAACCACCTGACTCGCAAGTGGTTGTGATTTGAATGTGCTGAATGCTGCCTGATCTGGTTCAACGCCGCTTGAGGCGGGCCTGCAGCAGGTTGGTCAATTCTTCCAGCAGGGTCACCATCTCATCCGCCTGATCGCTGGTGACCAGTTCATCGGCCACCGTGTCCAGGGTTTGGGCCTGGGCCAGGCGGTCCAGATTGATCAGGGCGTTGGCAAAACGGCGCAGCCCGCCTACCGCAGTTTTCTCTGGCCGGTGGGCGGACGCTGGCGGGCTGCTGCGCTCAGGATGTGAGTCCACTGTTTTAGTGGCCAGTTCGGCCACTTGATCCGAAGTCATTTCATTCTGGATGCTGAGCCGGATAGCCTCTTCCCACTTGTCTGGCGTAAGGGTCAAGACCTCACGCAGAACGCGTTCCGGCAAGCGGTAACGGTCTGCCAGGTCCAGCAGCGGGGAGGGGAGCTGCAAGATATTGAGGAATTGCACCATGCGCGGCCGGGTGAGCTGCATGATCGGCATCAGCCTATCCCACAGGCCGGCTGGCATGCGCTGGGCGCGCGCCGCCCGGAAGTATTCATATTCATCCGGCGTGTTGTGTGCGGGCAGCGCTCCCAGTTCTGACAGGATCAGGGCTGCGATCTCACAGGCCTGGCTGACTGCCGAAGGCGCCTCGGCGTGACGGTTCTCAAGCACCTGGCGCTGGCGGGAAGGCTGCTGGATGACCTCCACCCGCAGCAGGGGTTCTTCTTCTGCACCTGCGGAGACAGCCTGCAGGCAGGCAGCCCAGAAGCGGCGCTCACCGGTCTCGATTTGAAACCAGTACTGGCCCTGCGGATCGGTGATCCACGAGCCAGTGATGGGTTTGATCTGTCCGTGGGCTTCGAAAGAATTACCCATGGCCAGGAGGTTGTCGATCTGTGCGCGGTGTCCGGCATCCTGACGGGCCAGATGCAGCCATTCGGCCGCCGCCTGGTAGCAATCGATCTCGCCATCGAAGAAGGCATGACGGATGCTGCCCGGCAGCAGGCGGCGCGGTTGAAAACGATCCGGCAGGATCTGACTGGGTTTCAGGCGCTCGATGCGTTCCACCTGGGCGGCGGGCGACGGGGCGGTCTTGGCGATGAAAGATACCGCTGTCGGCTCCTGGGGCTGGCCGGGAGTCTCATCATTGCCTGGAAAATCCTCAAAAGCGCTGAAGCGTTTGCGTTTGCTGGCAGCCATTCTGGTTTCCTTTTTTATTTCCACATACCGGAAGTTTTGATCGGTTCCGGTTGGATCAAAGCCGATTGTTGCGCGGCCAGCGGCATGGCTGCCAAACTGTAACCGCGGTTACGAATCACCGTTCACCTTCCGGCCGTCAGGTGCCAGGTCGCATGCAGAATGCTGTCCACCAGTTGTTCGTATTCCTGGGTGGCGCGCGAGCTGGAGGAGATCAATTCGGTTGAACGGCGGCGAGGCGGGCGGTAGGTGAAGACATCCATATGGCTGGAATGGGCATAGGCCAGATCGGAGGATTTGTGTATGGGGGGCAGCACCGCTTGTGGGTAGCGCTGTTCCAGCTCGCCCAGGATGTCCAGCGTCTCGCTGCGTTGTTCATCACACAGAGTCGGCAGGTAACCGAAGATGTTCAAGTCAGGTCGGAAGTGCAGACGCACGGCTTCGATCGTGCGTTGCAGCTCGCGCAGGCCGGAAACTCCCAGGTAACTGGTCTCCACCGGAATGACCACCTGAGAGGCAGCCACCAGGGCATTGATCAGCAGGTCGCCGGTAGTGGGCGGGGTGTCGATGATGATGTAGGCGAATTGATCCTGCACCGGCAGCAGGGCGCGCTGCAAGCGGCTTTCATTAGCCATCAGGGTGGGCAGCAAACGGGAGGCCTCGGACATGGAGGCGCGGTGGCTGGGAACGAAGAACAGGTTGGGATGATGCTCGCCCTGGCGCAGCATGGGCTGGATGGATGGGGGCGGGGTTTCGGTAAGCAGGGCGGCCAGGGATTGCTGTGACGGGGCATTGTGTTGGCCGAAGGCGGTTGCCATCAAGGCATGCCCCTGGGGATCCATGTCGATCAGCAGTACCCGGCTGGCGGGACCTGGTTGTTCGACCAGGCGCAGCGCCAGTCCGGCTGCCAGATTGACGGCGGTGGTGGTTTTGCCGACCCCGCCTTTTTCATTTGCGATGGTAATGGTTACAGCCATTGGATTCCTTCTTGTTTTGCTGGGAGCGGATCAAATGACCCCAGCTTTATGATAATTTCTTATCGTTATGACAATATTAGCATAAATTACCCCCCAAATCAATGAAATTAAGCTAATATAGTATGATTGACAGAATAATAGCGTTAACTCTATTGCAAACTGGTTGATTTAGTGCAATAATTACTTCAAATCGGAGGAATTATGCCATGTTCGATCATCTGAATGATTTGGAATGGCGGATGGCTCGTCTGGAAAGTCTGGGATTAAAAGAAGATCCTTTCAAACTTTCGGCTGACCCGCGCTATTTGTATTTGGGAAATGAACATCTGGGGGTCTACCGCCAGGCAGTGGCGGTCATTTCGCGCCGGCGCGGCCTGTCCCTGATCACAGGGGATATGGGCATGGGTAAAAGCTCTCTGGCGCGGCGCCTGTATGATCTGTATGCCGCTGAAGAGGGCATACAGATCTGTTATATCCACACTGCGGCTTTCAAGTCGGCCATGGATGCCGCCCGCCAGATATCGAGCGCCCTGGGAGTTCCGCCGCAGCGCAGCTTTCAGCGCCAGATGGATGGACTGGAAGGCATGATGGCCAAGTCGTATACCTCTGGCCGCAACGTGGTGGTGATGCTGGACGATGCCCAGTTGATGGATGCGGAAGCCCTGGAGGTCATTCACCGCCTGTACAACTTTGACTATGACTCCAAGGTGGTTCAGGTGCTGGCTTTTGGACAGCGTGAAATGGAGCCACTGTTTGCCACCAACCGGGCAGTGAATGCCCGCGTCTTTGCCCGTCTGGTGCTGCCGCCCTTGACCCTGGCCAGCGCTCTGCAAATGGTCATCTTTCGTTTGCGGGTGGCCGGTCGCAGCCAGCCTCTGATCGATGACGATGCCTTTGAATTGCTTTATGAGCATTCCAATGGCGTGCCGCGGGAGATCATTCGTCTGTGCGCCATGGCGACAGATGCCGTCCTGGAGAGTGAAGAAGAATTTATCACCTTGGATATTATTCGGGAGATTACTGGAAAATGACAAAAACGAAATCTGCCTGGGTTCAGCTATACGAAGCGCGCCGGATGTCTCTGGAGATCAATGCCCGTTCGCCGGGCCGTCCTCCGGGGTCTGTACCGCGCAAGAAATTCGGCACCACCCTGTCAAAGGGTGAAGTGCGTGAGTTGAGCGTCTGGCAGGAGCGCTTCTCGCAGCTCTTGGAGCGCAAGGTCTCTACCGGAGAGACCATCGGCATCCTCACCCGCATCTGCACAGGGCGTCTGGCGGCTTTTGGAGAAGACTATACTCCCGGGTCGCTTGAGGAGCTGGTGGATCGCATGATGAACGAGTAGGTTTTTTCTTCCTGAAATTCCAGGAATTATCGGAAGAAAAAAATAATTAGAAATAATTAGCCGGATGCAGAGAGGAACACGTCAAGGTGGGGTCATCATGGCCCCCCCATGACCGAGCAAGGAGGATAGAGGAATGCCAATGATCGCACCCGTTTTTCGACCGGAAAAGGAACGCAAGCTGAATTTCCGGGGCAAGGAGATCGATACGGCGGATCTCAAGGACGGCAAGGGTTATGTTTCCCTGCGTTCCTTATGCGATGCATTTGGACTGGACCAGCGTGCCCAGCGGCGGCGCTTGCTGCGTCAGCAGGGCTATTTTGAACCTTACACCGCCACCATCCTGGTCACCACCGCCGGCGGCCCGCAGCCGGCACTGTGCCTGATGGCCTCGGCGGTACCTTTGTTCCTGACCGGGGTGGAACTCAACCGGATGAAGGATGGCGAGCCACGCGATTTATTGATGACCTTCCTGGACGAAGCCCATGTGGTGCTGGCCGAGCATTTTGGCATCAGCGAACGGGGAGAGATCCAGTTCCTGCGCGAATCGGTGGCGCGCATGGTGGCCGAGCAGGAAGCCTTTGAAGAAAACCTTTCAAAAAAAGTGGACGCGGAGCTGGCGGAAATCCGTCAGGCACATGATGAAAAAGTCCATCAGATCCGCCAGGCGTTTGGTGACCTGCGTCAGCAGGTCACCCGCATCGAGAGTGTATCCGGTCCTCAGGCCCGCCTGACGCCTGAACAAATGGGACATATCCGAGAACTGGTGGCCGCTTTGGGTGTCTTGATGCAGGAACAGGGGGTGCCCAAACCTTATCCCGGTATTTACATGGATATCACCCGCATGACGGGCGTCAGCCGCACGGTCGATATTCGCCAGGAAGATTTTGCCCGGGTGATTACATTCCTGGAAAGGCAGATTGATGCCCTGACACGGGCGAAAGGTGCGGAGGATTCATCCGCAGCCGATTAGGAACAGGTAGCAGAGATGGAACAGACGCTGACCGCTTCGGCAGCCGATTACGAGGTCAATAGCTACGAGGAAGCCTGGGAAATGGCTTCCGGACAGTTGCGGATGGAGATGTCCCGGGCGCTGTATGAAACCTGGGTGGCTCCATTGCGGCCTTTGGGATTCGAGGACGGCGTCTTTACTGTGGGGGCCTACAACCCCTACGCCCGCGAGTGGGTCGAAAACCGCCTCAAGGGACGGCTGACCCGTTTACTGGAAGGGTTTGTGCGCCAGCCAGTGGCGCTGGAATTTGTGGTTGCAGGCGAAGGCGTGCGCCGCGTCCTACCCATGCAGGCGATCACCCCGGCGCTGCATAGCATGGCGGTGGTTGAAGAACCGCCGGTGCTTCCGGCAGCTCAGACCGGTGCTGGAGAATCGCGCTCGCCGCGCAAGGTCATGCTGCAGCGGGCCTATGGCGACCGGCGGGCGGCTGTCATCCAGCCGGAACGGGGCATGTTTATGACCCTGTATTTCCTCTACCAGTGGCTGCCCTTGATCGGTCAGTCGGCCATGACGGTGATTCTGGCGGCGCGTTCAATGTGTTACTGGAACCCGATGACAGGCGAACTGCGCAATGTGGTCGAGACCGAAATGAAAGAGATCGCCCAGCGGGCGGCAGTCAGTGTGCGTACGGTCAAGGCTGTGCTCAATGATGATCTGGTCAAGACCTATTTCCTGCGGTACCGCGTGCGGCGGGTGATGACCACCAACGGGGTGCGCACAGCCGGCATCGTGCTGCAGGTGCGTATGGACGATCCGCTGACCCCGGAAGACCAGTTGACGCATGACTTGACCGAAAACGAAGACTGGTACCTGCCTGAATTTGCCGGCGAGGACGAGGATCTATAGACTCCAGCCGGCGGGTTGACCGTCATCTTTCCCAAATTGCCAGAACAAAAAACCCTTGTTGAGAAATCTGCGGCGCAGTTCGATGCGATAGCCGCCGAGTGCCAGGGCATGGGCACTGGCCGAGAACCATTGGCGCAGGCCAAAGGCTTTGAAAGGCATGGTCTGGCAGGCTGCTGTTTTCCAGGCCTGCATGAAGCTGTGGATCGGTTCGCCCGGGATCATCCTGTGGATGAAATTTTTGGGCAGCACAGGTTGGAAGAGGGCAGGCTCAAACCCCCAGCGGAAGTTGGTGCTGAACAATAGGCCTGTCTGGTGGATGCCCTGTGCAGTGCGGCGAAATACATTGGCTGTCCAGATTCTGCCCATGGGATCCGATGTGCCTTCAATGAGTAAACCTCCGGGCAGCAATTGCTGGCCAAGAAGTGATAAATATTCAGGCGCTTCTTCCTCGCGGTATTGGCGCAGCACGTTGAAGGCGCGGATGGCGCGGGCGTTTTCATTGGGATGCAGGGGCAGATTGAATCCGCCCACCCGAAAGCGGGTCAGGTTATCTTCAAATGGCATGGCGGCGGCCACGCGCTGCGGGTCAATTTCTACACCCAGCACGGGCAGGGAGGGGTTCAAACGGCGCAGACGGCGGGCGCTTTCCAGGGTGGTGAAGGGTTCTGCACCATAGCCAAGATCAACAAAACAGGCGCTGGAAAAAATTCCTTCACAGCGCCTGAAAAGCACATCATCATACAGCATCAAAAACGTATCCACCCGTCTCAAACGCTGGCGGGCGGTCTTGCCGCGGGTGGGCTGCCCAACAGGGCGTGATGTCGAGTGCGTGGTTGGGTTAAGCACGGACAACATTTTACCACTTTTAAATGGCGATTGTGTGTTGTAAATGCTACAATATGGAAAAAATTACCAAAAATCTCGGCGGTTTGAAAAAGCAGGAGTACTACGAAAAGGTTGGAATATGATTCCAACCAGATGTACGGTATGGATTGATCGTTGTTTTCGGTGCAACGAATATCGATAGGAATGTTTCGTGATCCCATCGAATTTCGGATCATTTTTTCAGGAGATCGCTGATGGAATTGCCAACCGGGGACGCTTTGCAAGAAAAATCAAAAATAGGCTGGGTTGCTCTTGGGGGTATTGGTTGTGCAGGTATTGCCCTGCTTGTTTTTTGCTGTGTTTTAATCCTGGTATTCATCCGGCGCGAACCAAATGCGCGGGTGGATACAATTGGAACTTTGGTCGTGGATGCAAACGGCGGAATCTTCCAAAGTGAAGATATCCGCATTCGAGTATCAGCGGGCGCGGTTCAACAACCAATTTCACTGACGATCAGTCGAGATCCATCTGTTCCCGATGAATTGAAGGATTTTGGAAGATCCTCGGCAGCATATCAGATCAGCGGGCCAATTGCGCAGATCAATGGGAATATTGAAATCTTGTTATATTTGTCGGATGATGATCTTGCCGGTGAAGGTGGGGGATTGGTTCTGGAAGAGTCAACATACGCACCAAGTTATGGCGAGGTGATCCATATTTTACCCCTGCCAACAAATATTGACGATGCCAATCAAACAGCTACCAGTTTGATGTGGCTTGGGGGACAAGAAGCGGTGGGTGGCATGCCTGCTGTACCAGCAGCGGGGATATATGCTGTGTTGCCAAATGCATTGCTGTTGCAACGTAGTGATGAAGACGATCTGATGCGTGTGCGTTTTGTGCCTGGAATATTTTATAATGCTTACGAATCAGAGCATTTTACTCTGAATTATTTGGGAAAATTGCATGACGCCAACACTGCCAGGCAAGCTGTTGATTTGTTGGAAGAGCAGTATCAAAAGATTATTGGTAAGGGATTTGAATTTAAAGGAATTGATCGAATTCAGGTTACAGTAAAATATCTGGATAATCGTACAGGGCAGTTTGTCAGCAGTATGCGCGGCGCAAGATATACCAGTCTGGAATTAAGCAGTGAATTTTTCAAAGATGCGAACAAATTCAACCAAAACCAGACTGAGTTGAAAGCCACCATAGGACATGAATTAATCCATATGGCCCAGTTCTCAATGGATCCGCGTTACGCTTATTTTAAGGCAAAAAGGCCAGGCCCTCTCTTGTGGTTGGATGAGGCGATTGCTACCTGGTTTGAATCAATTGCAGTTGATGATCCGAACTATGTGCCGCAAAACGCCTCACGGATGAGCAATTTTGTCAATCAGCCCTTGTTGATGCCGCCTTCTGATTATGACCTGGCGCAAGATCATGGTTATGGGGCCAGCCTGTTCATAAAGTACCTGGCCGGCCAATATTCCTCATATTTTCCGGCAGAAATATATCGCGAAGTAGCGGATGGGGCGTCCACTGGCAGCCAAGCCCTGATCCTAGCTTTGCAGCGTCACATGACAGATCTGGATAGCGAATGGCCTTCTTTTTTGCAGGCGTATTATGCTGATCCTGCCGCATTTGGAAAACAATTCAACCCGCCGAGTATAAATTTCGTCGCGCTGAAAGCCGTTGAGCAGACTGATCAGGGTGAATATGCCATTACCTTTACACCTTCAAGAGGGTTGATTTCAAACCAATCCTCCACTGCAGAAGGCAGCTTGTTCGAAGGGACACCTGCCAGCATTGAACTTGATTTTGAACGCGCCCCTTTATCTGCAGAGGCTTTTTATGTCATGCTGAATACATCTGACTCCTCTCCAGGTGCTTTTCAAACTCCTGCGACACTGATCATCTCTGTGGAAGCGCCGGGAGATTCGGGGCTGCTTGTATTGGGACAGATGGGGAATGGTTCACCTTTTATACCGTTGGCTGGCGCACCATTTGGCTATTTGTCTTCAGGGGATGCGTTGGGCGAGTCGGGCAATCAATTGATGGTAGAAGGGTTTGACTTTTCAGGCAGTGAGATGCATTTTGACCGGCTTCTTCTAATCCCGTTTAATCACCACAATGATTTTTCGGGTGCGGGTCATTCCACACGTATTCGGGTGCAATTGACCTATTGGACATTCTTCGAAATGCTGCCACCCGATTCAGGGTTGGATGAATGGCCAACCGAGGTTCCGGCCGTGCCGACCGAGCCACCCTCCCAATCTGAATCCAGTCATGCTTGCGCCGGGGTATCGGTGGCAGATATGAGAAACCGCAAGCTTAATTCGCTGCGGTGTTGGATTACCTGTTTTGGTGAAGGGGCAAATCCTTCAGAAGCTGAAATCCAAAGCTGCATTGATCGGAATCAATGATTTGCAAGCGTCTGATGATTCATCGGGTGGAAATGACCTTAGGGTAGTACGATTCTCACCAATGATGCTGATGTGTTTCAGGGTTTGAGCAGGTTCAGTCGCTGAGGGATATTTGTGCTGCGCCAGAACTCTTGTTCTTGTTGTGTTCCGAGATGGCGGCACACAGGTAAGCGCCCATTAAAAGGGTATAGTTGCTGAGGTACAGCCAGAACATGGAGACCACCGTGGTGCTGAGCGAGCCATACACCACGTCGTAATAAGCTACCCCGCTTCGCAGGTACCAGGTGAACAAGGCGGTCACTGCTCGCCAGGAAAGGGTGACAACCAGTGCACTCCAGAAAGCGGCTTTGCGATCCACGGCAGTTTTGGGGATCCAGAAATAAAGTCCCCATAGTATGCACATGCGCAGGAAAAGAGGCACGCTGAAGGACAGTATCTTGCGCAGGGGACCTTGATAGAACAATTCCTGCCAGAAGGGCAGTTTCATCTTTGCCAGCAGTTCAAAGGCAGAGGTGGCCAGCATGGAGAGCAGGAAAAGAATGCCCAGCGCGACCACGATCAACAAGGCCTCCAACCGCGTGCGTACAAAATGGCGGGTGCGGATGCCGGGCCAGGCGCGGTTGATGTTGCGCACCAGCAGATTGAAAAAACCAGAGGCTGCCCAAATGAGGCCGATCACAGAAAGCAGAGTGACCGCGCCGCGCTGCTCCAGCATGCTTTGGATGAGCTGCGTGGTCAGTTCCTGCGAGATGGGGAAAAGATCAGTAACAAACAGAATGGCTTGCTGGCGGGCGATCTCTTCCCGGAACCAGGAACTGCTGGTAACCACCAGCAGCAATGCCAGAGGGAAGAGGGAAAACATGGAGTAATAGGCCAACCCGGCTGTTGCTTCCATGGCCGATGTACGGCTGTATGCGCGAAAGGCCTGGTCAATGATTTTATAGATCGAACGTGCCCGGCGGACGGTGGCGCGGCAGACTCTGGTCAGGGCTCCCGGAGAGGTTTCGTAATTCATGGTTTTATCCTTTGTTCCTTCAAACGAGCCTATTGTATCCCAAATATGCCGTTCGCGTGGGCAAGGATACAAGGGTGGGAGCGGGCTATGGTATGATTGCGGCGATGAATGAGAGGGATGTGCTTGAACTTTTATCCACAGAAAAAATCAAAGGGGGCTGTCGCTTTCAAGCGACAGGGGAATTTGATAAACAGCTTTGCTGTTTCCTGATATTAGACGGTTGAAAATGGTACAATTGTTCGATAATGGATAACAGATACAAGACTAGCTCGAGTTGCGTTTACGCTCTCAAATATCATTTGGTTTGGTGTCCGAAGTATCGAAGGAAGGTACTTGTTGGACGAATTGAAGCACGATTGCGCGAATTGTTATTCGAGAAGGCCAATGATATGGGGGTGCAAATTGAAGCGTTGGAGATTGTGCCTGATCATGTGCATTTATTTGTTTCTGCTGATCCTACCGAAGCTCCCCAAAGGCTCGCAAATCAGTTCAAAGGATATACGGTCCCGAATCTTACGGCAAGAATTTGCATCATTGAAATCCCAATTACCAACACTGTGGAGCAGGTCGTACTATGTGGGCAGTGTGGGGCATGTTTCAGAAGATTTCGTAAAAAAATTGAGCGAATCAGAAAACGAGGCCGTAATTTGATTCGCACATACAAATATCGCCTTCGTCCCAACCAATCCCAAACAGAAATGCTGGACACCTTGTTCTGGCAAGCACGCAGCTTGTACAATGCTGCGCTAGAACAGCGAATTGCTGTCTATAAAGAGATGGGAAAAGGGATCAGTTTCGCAGATCAGTGCAAGGTCTTTCGCAATGAGCGAAACAACAATCCTGACATGTATGGCTTGCTGAACGCGACCAGTGTACAGCAAATGCTCCGCAGGCTGGACAAGGCATTTGCGGCTTTCTTCCGCAGATTGAAAGCGGGTGAGACACCTGGATTTCCGAGATTCAAAGGGTATGACCGCTTCAAAAGCGTTGAGTATCGCTACGGTGACGGGTGCAAGTTGCGCAACAAAGAGAATGGGCAGATCAGGTTCTACATTCAAAATGTTGGTGAAGTGAAGGTCGTTTTTCATCGACAGCTACCGGATGGCTCAAACATCAAGCATGTCGTCGTCAAGCGGGTGAACGGAAAATGGTACGTCTGCCTGATGCTGGAAATTCCTGACAAGCAAATTGCGCAGCATCAGGCGCAGGCTGCTGTTGGAATCGATGTTGGACTAAAATCGCTCATCGCTACGTCCGCTGGCTACTTGAGTGATAACCCAAGATGGCTGAAGGAATCTCTGCGAGATTTGCGGGTCGCACAG
>JAGVAB010000163.1 GCA_020060485.1 Anaerolineales bacterium | reverse complement strand
GCGGATGGTGATCGTTTTGTAAATATAGTATTTGGGGTTGGCGTGCTGGCCGATCTGCGCCAGCACCGCCTTGAAATCCTTGAACTTGTCCGGCGAATCCTGCGGCCCCAGCGTGGACACAAACTGCTCCATCTGTTCGATGCAGTCCTCGTACAGCGGCTCGAGGATGTTCATCGCCGCAAACAGGAAAGCGCCGGAGCCCACCGTCGGGTCGAGTACCTTGATGCTGGTCAGCGCCTTCCAGAAGGCGCGCACCACTTCCGGCCCTTCCGCGTTCTGGATCACGTCCTGGGCAAACAGTTCGATATCCAGGTTACAGGTGATCAGGTCGTTGATCTCGCGCACCTCGCCGGCGGCCAGTTTGGCTTTCACTTCTTCAAAGCGCTGGCGGCGCGCCACCGTCTCGCGCCAGATCTCGGTCGGCAGGGCGTATTCTTCCGGCGCGGGGGTGTTCCACAGGCTGCGCTGGCGGACGTCATGCACACCGGCTTCGATCTCGGGCGGCAGGGGCAGCTCGCAGCCTTTCTGCACCGCCGGGTAGATATAACGCTGCGGCTCGGCTTGCAGCAGGTCCCACACCGAGCGCTGGCCTTCAAAAGCAATCCTGCACTTCTTCTGCGCCTGGTCAAACAGCCAGGGGATGATCGTGTTGCGGCTGATATAGCCGGTGATGTCCTCTTTGGTGTAATACGCCCCCATCTGCTTCTGGTTAATGTACTTCTCAAAGATATACCCGAGCACATCCGGGTTGATCTCGTTCTCCTGGCTGGTGGGGCGGTCATCCAGGTGCCAGCGGTACTGGTCAAAGAAGGCAAAAATACGTTCAAAAGCCGCGTCCGGGATATGAATGGCCTGCCCATAGCGCAGTTCCAGTTGGTGGCGCTGGAAAATGCCGCCGTTCAGGTAAGGGATATCTCCCAGAAGTCTGCGGGTGGCCGGGTCGCGCTCCTCTTCCTTTTGGGCAAAGCCGTTGAAAAACAGCGGGCACAAAAATTCCTTGTAGAACCTGTCCTGCCCGCCCTGTTTGCATTTCTCCAGATTGTCGCGCAAGTAATTGAGATTGTTGTTGAGGAAGCCCTGCTTTTGAATGAAGTATACAAACATCAGCCGGTTGAGCGTCACCGAGACATACCAGGCCTTCATCTCCTTGTCCGGGATGCCCTGCAGGAATTTCAGCAGGGCGGTATGCTCCTTTTTGAAATCATCATAGAACCTGCGCGTCACGCGGTCCACATCAAAGCTGCCGCGCACCCGCGAAAGCACCTCAATCGGGGAAAGCGTTTCTTCCTCAGTCAGGGAGAATGTGATTGCCTCCAGCCGCTGGCGCAGGTCTTCATTGGGTGCATACACATGCGCGCGGATCGTCTTGCCCGGCTCCCGCCACACAAAAAACCACTTCTGTTCGCTCCTGGGCCTGTCGGTGAAAATGATGAAATTCTCATGGGCATACTTGCGCAGCTCGGCATGCAGCTTCTTCTGCGTCGCGCGGTTGGGGATGCTCTCGCTGCGGCATTCAAACACTACCAGCAGCCGCTTTTTCGCCACCGGCACCAATTCATAATCAACCTCATTGATTCGCATGAAAATGGAATTGCTGTCTGCGCGCTCCCAACCCATCTCCTGAATGAAGAGATTCTTAAATTCAAAGTTTTCAAGATGTTTTTTGACGCGTTCGGCATTCATGTTTGGCATAGTTGACTCGCTTATCCAATAGTGTACGGATTCGGGCACTTTCCTAATCGGTCGCTCTCAACCCCATCGAGCAGATCACTTTTGGCTCTTCCTGCGGCGCAGTTTCATCCGGCACAATACACAGCATGTTTTCCTGGCGCAAATTGATCATCAAATTAGCCAGTTCTTCGTCTCTCACCCCCGCCTTGAACTGGCGGTTGATGGAATCCTTGGCAGATTCCTTGAGCGGATACTGGTAAATATCCGTAAGCACGTTTTGCAAGGCCGGCGTGTCAAACAGCGTGCCGCTGACCTGGTTAGCATAGCGTTTGAGGCGTTCATAGCTCTTGAAGCGCGCCCCGGAAGGCCGGCCCAACTGCCCGCCGGTCAGGGAGGCGGCATTCTCGATCATCATATCCACAGCCTTCCCCACCACAGCGTGGTGGTTCTCTGCCCGCTCCAAAGCTGGTGTATCGATGGTGCAGGCAGCCGCTTGCAGAATCTCATACTGCGACTCGCTCACCCGGCTGCCGTTTGAATCCAGCCAGGCCAAGGCGTCATTCCCCAAAGCAGAGCGCATGTACACCAGCACCCCTTGTGGATGCGCCAGGGTGGCCGCATGCGCTTTGGCTGAATACACCACGTCCGGCATGTTGGTGATCTGTTTCGTAAGCGCAGGATTGGCGTCCGTGGCATTCTTCCAGATCTGGTAAGCGTACGAAGCCAGGTCCACATCCTGATCATCTTCCCCATCCAGGATGCCGGATTTTTCATTATACAGGTTCACCAGGGTTTGATCGTTACGGTCATCCTCGAAAAAGGCCTCGTCGCTGCCCACCACTTCGCCATTCTGCTGCAAACGAGTGCGCACGCGAGCGCGCAGGCGCAGGATGCGTTCTACCCCGTCTGCCGGTAAGAAAGAATAGCAGGTGATCTCCTCGCTGGTTTGTCCAATGCGGTCCACACGCCCGGCGCGCTGGATCAGACGGATGATCGCCCACGGCAGGTCGTAGTTGACCACAATCGCACAATCCTGCAAGTTCTGACCTTCCGAAAGTACATCCGTGGCAATCAACACCCGCAGCTCGCTTTCCGGGGCGATCTTGTCGGCCTTTTCATTGCTGTGGGGGCTGAACTGCCAGGCCAGTTCTGTTGGGTTCTGGTTATCTCCCGTCACCCCAGCCATTTTGCGCAAACCGCGTGTCTTCAATTGGGTTTCCAGATAGCGGACAGAATCTGCAAATTGTGAAAAAATGATCACCTTTTCTTTGCTGTAAACATGTTTCAGCACGTTCTCCAATTGTTCAAGTTTGGTATCGCGTTCGGGCAGCCACTTACCGCAATAATCAAGAATGCTCAAAATCGCTTCAGCATCGCTTGCCAAATCCTTCTCGAGCTGGTTGGAAAACAGGTCAGATCGAATCCACTGGAATCGCCGTTGATACTGAGCTTGATATTGAAGATAAATGGCTTTGGCGCGCTCTTTATAAGCTCTGCTGCTGAGCTCAATCTGCAAGTCTTGAACATCGGCAATGTTCTCAACACCGCCATCTTCGCCGCCCTCGCTGCCGTTCCCCGTATCAAACCATTCCATTGTATCCTGGTCGTCTTCATCCTGATCGTTGATACGTGCATCCAGCAGTTCGGCACCCTGTGTGCCCAACGGCAGCGGCAGCCCATATTCAAGCGCATACAGGAAAACATAGTTGCGCAGCACATGCCGCTCCAGCGAGAGCAAAAAGGCATGCCCGCTGCTTTCCAGGCGCTTGAAGAGGTTGGTGCGGCAGAAACCCATCAGGCGTTTTCCGGCATGGCCCAGGTCGTCAAGTTTTTTCTTTTCTTCCTTATTGGGCTTCACTTTGGGATTAGACGCAATATAATTTCCCAGGCCGTAGCGCGGCAAATTCAAACCATTCACCGTGTCAACAACCCTCTCAGAATACAAACGCGCATATTGATCTTCAGGATCGTTGTCGTTAATCCTGAACTTCAACGTTTTTGGAACCCTGTCTGGAAAATAAGAACGCTGCCCATCCTGCATCGTCAGGTAAACCCGGTCATTTTCAGGATCGAGGGTACCGTAATTGTTTTTAATGAAACTGCGCGTGCGGCGCACCAGGAACAAACGCATCAACTCGCGCCAATCATCGGGATGCTCACTCTTCTCAAAAGCAGCCAGAGTGGTCAGCCCCGTTTGATGCCGCCGGTTGAATTCGATCTCACCAATCTCCCGCAGCAAGTGTTCGGGCCGGATGCCGATATCATGGTCTTCTGGCAAGAACAGACGAAGCTGATTGGAGAGATCAAGATAGGTCTTGTTGTAAGGCGTGGCAGTCAACAGAATGAGTTTGCAGTCATTGCGATCAATATAATCCCGGATGGCGTGAAAGCGTTTGCCTTCCCGGTTCCGCAGATTGTGGCTTTCATCAATAATGACCAGGCGATAACGCCGCATATCAGGGAGAGTTTGTTGCACCTGGCTGATCGACAAGACTTGCGCATGCAGGCGGTACTTGTGGACATAATCTTTCCACATCTCCACCAGGTTTTTCGGGCAGATGATCAGCGTCTCCAGGTTAAAATCATTCTCGAAAATGCTGGCCAGCGCAGTCGCCATAATCGTCTTACCCAAACCGACCACATCACCAATCAATACCCCCTTGCGCTTGTTCAGATGATGCGCAGCAATTTTCACCGCCGCCACCTGGTACGGAAACAGACGGTTCTCGAAAACCGGCGGAATAGCAAACTCTTCCAAACCGGTGCGAGCTTCCTGTGAGAGATGGTAGGCCATCTTTAAATAAATATGATATGGCGGAATAAGACGTTCGCCTGCCCAGCTTTCTTCAATAATATCCTGGATATCATCAGAAATATCCAGGCACCAGCGGTCTTCCCAGCGATCCTGAAACCATACCGCCAGTTTCTGGCTGGCGTCATGGTCCACCACGTCCACATTTAATTCGCCCTGCCCCTGCAGACCAGAGAAGGTCAAATTGCTGCTGCCCAGGTAAGCGATACGTGGTTGATCAGCATCACTGCGGAAAAGCAGATACAGCTTGGCATGCAATTGAGATCCCAAAAATAACTTGACCCGAACCTTGTCGTCCTGAATTTGCCGGGCAAGTTTCCGCAAAGAAGTTTCATGTTCGTTGGTGGGCAGGCCAATAGTCAATTGTTCGCGGAACTCTCGCAAAACACGCTGCTTCAGTTGGAGGGCAGTTTGATTGTCCAGCCCCAGGTTCTCATTACGGCTCATCAACAGTTTGACATCGTCCCGTGGCACCTTGTGCATGCCGATCAGAATGCGGGCCTGGTATTCCTCGCCCCCTGTGAAGCGGTCAATGTCTTCTGCAAGCTCCCGCCAACCGCGCAAGTTGAAGTACCCCACGCAAAAATCTGCCCGATAAGCGTTGGTTGTAGAATGTTTTAGTGCATGGAGCAAAGACAAATTAATGTTATCGAATATTCTTGGCAATGTCGTCTCCAAAAATAATTAGAAATCCCCGCATGGCACGACGGGGAAATTACAAAATGATATAAAATATCTAACCCCGAACTGTTTAATTATAACCCGAGACAATGATGAATAAACATAAAAACCACCTAAAGAAGATTATTCTCCCTCAACCCAGCCCTGGCAGCCCTCCCTCATAACAAACCGCACATTTTTCACCAACTCCCTGTTAGGAAAACTTTAAAAGTGAACCATTTTTTGGATCGCGTCCAAGGGCAAATGAGTCATATGAACTAATTTGTTCAAGGCCCATATACGGATTTCAACCTGGTTCTTGGTATCATCAGGGATGAAATGAAGTTCGACATCTTGCCTGGGTTCAATCTTGGGAACCTGGATCGAGTGTCCGGCAATCGAAATTCTTCGGTATCCATCTGCAACCCGACTGTGGCGAATACAGAAAACATCTTTGGTTGAACAAAACGGTTTAGGGAGCGCAAAAGGACGGTAAGAAATCTCAACCACATCCGAACCGTGCCATTGCACGCTAAGGATGGTACCTGTATCGTTTGGTAAAATGCCTTTAACTTGACTGTTTGGTTTGAGGTTTTCGAGAGTCACCATCATTTCAACTCAGTCCGTAGTGCTGCCTGTTTTTGAGTTATTCGACAAATTCAAACTCTGACCAATGAGCTATTGTCTCTTTTCTAAATCGCCAATGCCTTCAAACTTCAAATCCGGGGATCTTTATCCTGAACCAATTTATGTACTGTCGACAATGGAAGACGCAAATAATCAGCCACTTCCTCAGTCGAAAAAAACAGTGTCTATCATTTGCCTCCCAATTAAACAGTTCAGACACTGTAACTCCAAATTATCATCGCATCTGGGAGGATAAAATTTGCGTAAAACTACAAATGGGTGTTTGCTCACTCCCCCTTCCTCTCCTGAATCGCGTGCCAGATTTGCAACGTTGTGGCTTCATTATTCCTCAATGCCGGAATGAAGTTTATGATCAAATAAATCAGAAAAACAACAACCGGAAAAAAGAACAAATATATGAGGATTGTCTCTGGGATAATAGGCTGATTACCAAATAAAAGGATAATGATCAACGTGACCAAGATAATCAATCTTGCAAAATTAAATGTCTGTATGTCCTTCCGATAATAATAGTACGCAGCCAACCATTCCTCGCTACGCATCCAGGGTTCCAGGCCCTTAAATAAATTCCAATACGTATTATGCTTCGCTGGATTGATAAATTGCTTGGCTACGCGAATTAAAACATTAGGGTAGAATTTCGGCCCACGCTTTTTCATTTGGAAATACCTGATCGTTTTGATCGGATGTTTTTCACCAAATTCAGTATTCACAGCCTTTATATTTATTCGCGTCAACCACAAATTGGCTTGTTTCTGCTCCCCATCTTCAGCCCTTTGTAACAATGCTCCTGCATACTTCAAAACAGATTTGGAAATCATCCAGCCATTTCCATCTGGTATTTGTTGCGCCCAGTTAAGTCCCGCGAAACGTATCAATTCACTGTATGCCGCATGTTCATCACATTCCCAAAGCGATGAAAAAACATCAAGATCATACGAAAGCAATTGTGGCAATGCGCCCAATCTTGCGAAGCGTTTCAATTGATCTTGGCTCAAGAAACCTATGGTTCGTTCCAACATATCCGCATGGGGTGCCGATGCATACTCCTGTAACGCCCACTCCACTCCATACGTTGCCACTGCACCCAGAGCAAGAAATAGTTCTCCCGGATTATTCTTCGTTTGAAAGCAAAGGCGATCAAACACTTGGCGCGTCATATTTTTCACCGGGTGTGCAATATAAGCCCAATACGCTTCCCGTTCTTCATCCGTTAATTGAGTGACGGCAATTGTGCTGTCTCCACCAGGATCGATTTCATGAGCTACCTCAGGTCGTTTGATCTCAAAGATCCAATCGCATTTATCCGTCAAATGTGATGTGATCATTTCATATACTTCTTTCTGGTGGCAATTTTCTACCAACAGAATGATATGTTGTTTCTGCAGCACTTGCATCAATTGTTTCAGTTGATATTGACTTGCCGCTCCAACCTCCAATTCATGATCAGGTAAAAACAACCCCTGCGCCTTGGTCAAAGTGGCTTTAAGTGATTCTTCAGTGCTGGCATCCAGCCAAATGGTCTGATCGTAAGCTGTAAGAAAAGTTGTATAAGTCAGCACTCCCAGGATCGTGGATTTCCCACTTCCTGGCGCCCCCGTCAGCAAGACCCTCCAGGATGGCTTTTTCTTGCTTCCGAAAATCCTGAGCGCCTCGCGGTCGATGATCTTGCTCGGAATGATTGGCTCATAAAAAGGGACTGGGTCCAGCTCTTCATCATCTGCAATTTGAATCCCCTTGTTCTCCAACGTTCTTATGAACTCTCCATTATCCAGAATACACCGATATTCCAATGGACCGGCATGAAGCAATCGTGAAATATCGGAATAGTGATCAAGGCCAGGTTTTCCCAGATTTTCAATCAAAAAATTTTCGAAATTGTCACCCCTTAATGTATGTTCTTTATCATCCACCAAACCTTTGACCCATTTGTAATACCCGTTCTTGTAGATATAACAATCATTTTTATTGTAGAAATATTTGCCAACTGACCCATCATTATCTGAAGAGAGATAGGCATACGGATTATCCAGCGCAAGGCGAGTTAACATCAACTTGAATTGGCGAGCGAATCTTGGGTATTGGGGAATCTCAACAAGTTTTAACGCAGGCATTTCAATGCTCCTATGCTGGAATGTCACATTTTTGGAGGACAGGTATTGTTAATGCGTTAGTTCTGGTTTTTTCGGTACTGAGAGGGCGATTTTTGCCTATTTTTCGGTACTCGCTCCAACGTTGAAAATGATACAAATTGGGCAAGCTTGACTTTGCCCATTGTAACATTTTTCTTTGGAGGCCTATGACATCATCCAGACCCAGCTCATCCGCGATTGAAGCAGAACACACCTTGATTGGTTCCAAGTTTATCGACCCAAATACACTTGCAGATCTCGACATAGAGATTACAGCAAAGGGTTTGTTTAACAAATACCATCAGTGGATCTGGAATGCATGGATAGCACTGGAACTTTCCAGCGCTGCAATTGACAAGGCACCTCGCATAACCTGCTGGCGAATAGCGGAAAACTCAAAGAAATTGGTGGTGGTGCTGATATTGCCTGTCTTATACGTTATTACCCAACTTCGGCACATGCCAGGGATTATGCCCACATTGCCAAAGAAAATGCTCAGCGAGGCCAATTCTCTGGTGCAAGCTATCGACTCATCCAGGCAGCGCAGAATGAAGTAATTGAGAAAAATTTTCAGCGAATTATCGGTTATCTGAGAGCTCCCCCCACCGATAAAAAACACTTGCTGGTGTTCCTGAAAACGCCCTTTCCCGGCAGAACCTGATCAAATCAGGAAAACCTGTAAGCCAAAACGGATCAATGGAAATCAAAATCATTTACATATGCCAACCAGACCAACACAGAATAATGGCGTAGTTGACAAACGATCAAAAAGGAGAACATCATGGACATCCAGCACAACAATCTGCCACAAATCCTCACCGCCAGGGAAGTTGCAAATGTACTCAAAATTTCACGCGCTTTCGCCTATCAATTGATGCGAACACAGCAAATCCGCACAGTCAATATTGGCAGGGCGGTGCGCGTTCTTCGCGAGGACCTGGCTGATTTCATCAATAAGAGCGCCCCGCCAAAAATGGATAATCCATAGACTCTATGGACACAATAGACGGAACAAATGTTTTATTTTTCGAAAGAAGATGTTACAATGAATCAACACCGCACCTTACCAACCGAATATCTGTTGGATTGC
>JAGVAB010000157.1 GCA_020060485.1 Anaerolineales bacterium | reverse complement strand
TCAATGTCTGAGCGGGTGCCTGCCCAGGCCACTGTCGCTTCCTGCATGACCTTGAAGAATTCGTTCGCCAGGGATTTCATCACCAGGCCAACCACCACTTTTTCGCCACCCGCCGCGGGTTGTTCGCCTGCCGGCTCAACCGGTGCCGCAGTTTTTGGCGCACAAGCTGAAAGTACCAAAGCCAGTACGATCAGAACTGATGTAAACTTGAAAAGGGATTTCATCTTGTTCACTCCTTCATTTTTTGGATACAGATTTCAATGACTGTTATTGTATAATTTGGATACGGGTAATGATGGAAACCCTCCACCATTATCTGCGCGCACAGATCAGAAGACGCCCCGAAAAAGCTCCGATGTTCTGTGCGCTTTTCATTGACAATACGTCAAACGATCACCTCCTTTCCGAATAGTGTCTTTGTATCTTTGTCCCCTCTTTAAATGTATCAATCAGCATTGCCCAATATTTAGTTTTCTTGCTTAAACAAAACTGTTCGTGCAGGAATTAATCGCCGCAATAAAAACTGGTGCAAACCACAGCTATCAAGCAAATAAAACCAGTAAGCTGAATTGACTCAAACTGAAAGACTTTTTGATACTTTGATTGTAGGATTTATGGAATACGTTTGCTGGACAACAGAATGTCAACAATCAGGCACAAAACAGACGCTGATCAGGCGCGAACCTGACGCAAATCGGGCGCTGGTTTTTTGAGAGCAGCGAAGTGCGATTGACCTCACACCGCTGGAATGGCTACCTTGTTTCCGGGCTTTTGAGCATCAATCCGCGGCTGCGCAGCGTAATGAGATACTGATCCCCCTGATTGACCTCTGCCAGACGCGCCCTGACACGTTTGATCAGGGCATCAATTGCTTCTTCCGAGACACCTTCAGTAACATTGGGCCATACGGCAGACACAATTTCTGCACGCGTGCAGATCAAATCTTTTTTCGCAAACAAGACTTCCATCATCTTGTATTGGGCGGGGGACAATTTGGGATTGAGACAGATCCCGTCAATCCAAATATCCTGTTTCTCGACGTCCAGCCAGATACCCACAATGGAAGCTGATAAAAAAGAACTGGTTGACTCACTATCCGAAAAAACCAGTTTTCCCATCCCCCCCAGTTCAATCACATCGCCATCACTCAAGTGCTGAATGTCCTTGATGTATTTTCCATTGAGCAAAGTGCCATTTTGACTTTGCAGATCTTCAATGACATACCCGCTTTTTTGCTTGCGAATGCAGGCATGATGCCGCGAAATCAATTTACCCTCAATGATGACATCACAGTCATCAGAACGACCAACAACAACCTGATCAGACGTCAGTTGAATATCTTTAACTGACCCATCAGGTTGGTAGACAAGAATTACGGCATACTGCATAATCGCATCCCCTTCACACTCATGGTATCAATGCATAAATATGGTCTGCTCGAATGAATACCATCCCGTTTTCCTGGGTAAGGTTGGTGTTTATGCTGGTATTGAGAGAAATCTCCTCAAACATAACTCCTTCATCCTTATCCAGGATCAGGACTTTACCATTGCTGGACCCCAAAATGAGAAATCTGTTATAGATCAGGGGCGTGGTCTCCAAAGAACTGCCTGCCTGAAATTCCCAAACTACTTTCCGTTGCAACATATTGATGGCAGCCAACTTTCCCGACTGGTCAGCCACATAGATCATCTGCTCGTCTACGGCTGGAGCTGCCCGTACGGTGCCGCTTGCCTGATACCGCCACTGTTCCGCCCCATCGGCAAGATCAATAACGTGGATCAGTCCCTGGGCAGTGCCAATCAAAACCAGGTCAGCAAATGCTGCCGGCTGGGTGGTAATGGCACTGCTGGTCTCAAATTCCCACTTCACCATTCCATTTTCAAGATCCAATGCATACAGGGACGAATCCGAGCCGATCAAAAGATGACCGGGAGCAAGTCCGATAACTTGAACGCCAACCACAAAAGGACGGCTCCAAATCACCCTGCCATTCTCGGCATTGAGCACATAAATATAACCCTTGGATGTTACCGCGATCAGCCTGTTTTGGTATACAACCGGGGCAAGCTGCACCCTGCCGGTGACCTTCGTTCGCCAGACGGTTCCGCCCGTGCGTAAGGAAAGACCTTCGATCCTTTCAAAGTGATCGCCCACAAACACCAGTTCGCCGCTGGCAGCAGGATAGCCAAATTTCAGATCATTGACATTTGTTTTCCACAACACCGAGCCATTGTTTGCCTGCAATGCTGTCAATTGACCATCGTCACTGCCAATGATAAGGACATTATCCAGAGGCACCAGTTCCGGGCCGCCAACGAATCCCGGATCGTAATTCCAGGCGAACTTGTTGGGAAGATTGAACGTATTCAGGGCAGGGTCTCTAAACAACCTGGTCATCGCGCCTGAAAAGAATAGATAGGCCAGGACTAGTAACAGCAAAACACCAATGCTGACAACCCAGGGCATGATCCATTTTTTCCATGCCGATGGTTCATCTCGCGGGGAAGGCTTCACCGCTTCCTCTAGTTTTTTAACAAATTCCATCACGGTTGGAAAACGATCTTCCGGCGATTTGCTCAGTGCTTTCGCCAGCACAGAATTAACCCTGGGCGGCAGCAGGGGATTATTTTCGGTTGCCTGGGGAGGAAGCTCATAGATGTGGGCATGTACCACAGCTGTGGTATTACTATATGGAAAAGGAGGAACCCCGGTCAGCAATTCATAGGCAACTGCTGCCAGGGCATATTGGTCGCTATTATCTGTAGCCAGGCGGCCGGCCGCCTGCTCTGGTGACATATAGTGTGGTGTTCCCAGCACTACGCCATCCGGGGTCATCATGGTATTGTCAGTGATCTCTGCCAGACCAAAATCCACCAGCATGGCATGATCCTCAGCACCAATGATGATATTGCTGGGCTTCACGTCGCGATGCACCACCCCGATCGAATGGGCATAATCCAGCGCTGCGCCCATCTGTTTGAGAATGTGGATGCTTCTTTCAATGGAAACGGAGCCTTCACAAAGAATTTGCTGCAAAGACTCTCCGGCAACATATTCCATAACCAGGTAAGCGTCGTCCTGATCCTGTGAAAAATCATAGATCATGGCGATATTGGGATGACGCAAGCGCGCCGTGCTGATCGCCTCATGCCGCAGCCTGGAGACAAGCTTCTCTTGCCCGGACACATTCGGTGGAAGCAGCTTGAGGGCAACCTCGCGGTGCAAAACTGGCTCAAAGGCGCGGTACACCACCCCCATGCCGCCGCGGCCCAATTCTTCCTGAATGCAGTATTTGCCGATCCGGTTCTCTGTTATCTGGTTGTGGACCAAGATGTTTCCTTCATCAAGCGCAATTGAGCAACATTATTTTGAACCAGGTTAAGCGTGCTTGTCAAATCCAGTCACTGGGTCAGATCATGAGATGATCGCCCAGCCAAATATATCCGGCAGCATTGTTCCGATCAATCACCCCGCCATCGATGCGAATAAACCTTGGAACATTGGCATGCTGACCATTTGTGGCCAGGAAATATCCGATCCAGACCGCCCCGCCGTGGATACGCCCGGTGGGGTTGATCACCGTCGTGATCAGGTCTCCCCGTTCAACAGCCTCACAGGCCTCTTGCATGCCATCCACCCCGCCAAGTACAATTTGTCCCTTGCGATTCGCTTTGGTTACAGAACGCAAGGCAGCCATTGCCATATCATCATTATGCAGGAAACCTGCCCGGACATTCGGATGCCGCTCCAACAGTTCTTCCCACAAGGCCGATACCTTGTCAATATCCCAGTCTCCGGGTGTTTCATCCACAACTTTTATCCCAGGGTAACTGGTAATGACTTTGTTGAATCCTTCCGCCCTGCCCTGTGCTCCGGTATGGGTGAGTTTTCCCTGGGTATGGATGATCTCAAAATCAAACCGGCCAACTGCATTGATAATAGCCTTGGTCACTTGCTCACCCATCCACACATTGTCCGGTTCCAGAAAGGTGGTGACCCCCAGTGCGTCCAGATCATCCGAAAGGCGCGTATCCAGGTCAATAACAGGGATGCCCCTCGAGATGATCCTGCGGATGGGTTCAATATAGGCATTCACTGCGGATGGATGCACTGCCACAAAATCCCAATCCTGTTCTGCAATCAATTCCAGGTCCTGACGTTGCTTGTCCACACTCAATTCACCGTCGAAGTGAAAGACGTCGATTCCCAGAAGCTGTCCAATAAATTGAGCTGTATCACGGCCGCGTCTGCTCCAGGTGCTTTTCAAACCATCGTACGAAAAAGCAGCCCTGAATCTTGGTGCAGGCATATGGGCTACCGCATCAGCATCCTGAATGGCACCCGACATTTGCCTGGTGCAGCCACCGAGACCGAAAGCCGCAACCGTTCCTGCCAGAGACAGGCCTTGCAGAAATTGCCTGCGGGATAGTTGATGGCCTTCCCCCAGGGATTGAAGAACTTCGGGCATGGATGCTGGAGTTTTGCTGGTCATCTGTGTGCTCTTCTAAAGTGATCTATTGAGATATGCAAATAGGGTTCGCGGTTTGGATGGCATACAATAAAGATTATAGCCACTTTAAGGCTCGGGCGAAAGAAGCATTAATCTTCAACCCCCTGCCAGACTGCTTCCAGCACCTGCAAGGCAGACAAATTGCGCCGCGGCCAGGAAGCCGATTCCAGGCTGCGCGGGTCGGAAAAATCATTGGGGTACCAGGTCAGATGGGCGCCGTCTTCCTGCAAGCCCTGCCGCGGCAGGTCTTGCAAGGCAGCCCAGAAATTCCACAAAGGCACATCGTATTCCTGCGCCAGGCGCACAATGGTGGCGTTAATCGAGCCATCACCTTCCAGGTTGTCGGCTTTGGTCGACAAAATCGGCACCACGCCATGCTCCATGCAAGTTTCGATCACCTTGCGGAAATTCTCTTCAAAACGCGGCGGGTTACTGGCATCATTGGTACCCAGGGCCACAATGGCAAATGCCGGGCGGTGGATACGCAGCTCACAAGCCAGAGGCGATTCATCATTATTGCACTGATCCCGATTGGCCCACAAAGGCGTCATCAGCGAAGCAGCGGTGAAGCCCGGCTGGGTTGCCAGGCTCATGCGCCCATAAGATCCTGCAAAATGTTCAAGGACGGGCTGTAAATTGGCATAAGGGCCAAGATCATAATGCGCCGGTCCCTGGTCATAATCATACAGAAACCAGGTGGTGTAGATTTCGCAGTCTCCCACTTTGGAAAATGCCTGCGGGTTGTTACCCATTGCCAGCCCGCGCAGGTAAATCTCCCGGGTGGTGTCGCTGATCGTCTCTGGCACCACCGGCCAATCCTGCCAGGCCAAAGGAAGACTGGTCGGCAGTGATGTGGGAACAGTAACAAGCGTCTCTTCACGCTGAGGTTGAACAGTAGGAGAAGCAGGCACTGCCTCTATCTGCGGCAAATCCGTCTGCATAGGCACAGTTGCAGACGGATTTGGAACAGAAGAAGGAACCGCGGTCATGGGGGCTGTCGTGCAGCCAGTGAGGACATACAAAAGCAAAATCCCGGCGGGAATAATGATCCTTGGTCTTGATGGCACCATGTTGACAAATCCTCTATGGCAAATTTGAAAAATTTTACCGGTCAATAAGCAATCCAGGAAAAAGGGCTTTTATTCCTGAAGATCGAGAAATCCTCGAAGGCTTTCGCTCACTACCTCTACCAGAAGCGCCTCGCCAGCCGGAGTACGATGGATGGCACTGTTGGTAAACTCCGCTTCCGGCACCAGGTCCCACGCATCCAGATAAGCCCATCCGGCAGCCGCGGCCTGCCCGGCCAAAAGTTGGCGGTACTGGTCATAAGCCCAGCGCGGATAATAGAAATTGTAACGCACATCACTGTTCTGGCCGCCACTGATTAAAATGGGTTCATTCACCAGCAGCACTGGCACATTCCCTGCGGCCTGTATGCCCGCTGCCAGAACATCCAGCGCCAGCGATTCGGGGTCAAGGATTGAAGGCTGGCGGTCATAAAAAGAAGCATCCGCTTCCAGGTCACGCTGGGCCGGCGGGTAATCGCGGGGATAAACCTGATCAATGCCGGTGGCAGCCCACATCACGCCAAATAATTGCAAACGGGCCAGATCAGCCAATGCCCGTCGCTGACCGATCAGGGTGCGCTGCCAGAAGTCCGGCGACACCAAGGCAGGATCATGAGGATCGAGCTGCAAACCGTAGGAATCGATCAAACTACGGGCTTCAAAGCCATTGTTGGCAACGATGGGCGAGACGAGCTGTTTTTCACGCGGCAAGGAATCCAGGGTCACCAGCCACAGGATCAGATCCGGCTGATAGTCCATGCCCCGCTCCAAAACCATCAGATCTTTGAAAAGGGACAGGGTGGGGTACCCCAGGTTGTAGAAAACCAGCCGGCGGCCGTCTGCCATGCGCAGCCCGGCTGCATCCAGCTGCCCGGCCAGGGTCTCATCGGGGGTTAACAGCGTTCCCCAGGTGGAAGAATCACCCAACACCAGTATGCGGAACTCGTCCACTGGTTTGAGCCCGGCAGTCAATTTATGCGAGGCGAACATGGCATCAAAATTATACAGGCTGAAATTATACGCCGCGGCCGGGTCTTCGCCAAAAGGAAACCGCTCCCGGCCAGGGAACAAGCGGTTATAGGCCGAGACACGGCCCAAAGCTGACAAGGGTACAGCAGCCGCCAGCAGAAGGTTGACGATCACGAACAGGCTCAACGTCTTGAGCAGGATACGGCCCAACACAGGCCAGCGAAAGAAGGGGGAATGGCCGTTCAGCATCTTTGCTTACCCACCGAAGATCAGGTTCAATACCCGCCAGGAGAGGGTGGGCGACGGCAGGGCAAAGAACAGCCAGCCCAAAGCCACATAATGAAAGGTCAACACCACCCCCAAAGCCTGCCAGAGCTTTTTCCGCCAGGGTTGAAGCTCCAGCCAGGCGCTGCGCGGTTTGAGCCAGTCTGACCAGCGGTTTTGCACGAACAAGCCCAGACCATGCCAGGCCCCCCACAGGAGGAAATTCAGCGTGGCGCCATGCCACAAGCCAATCAGTGTCATGGTAGCAAGCTGGGTGACAAGGATCACCACCCAGGCCGGCAGGTCTTTGTAACGGCGCAGGCTGCGGGTGAACGGATTGAAGAAATAAGCCCGGAACCACTGGGTGAGGGTCATGTGCCAGTTGTTCCAGAACAGGGTCAGATTGGATTTCAGATAGGGATGGTTGAAATTCTCGGGGAGCTGAAAGCCCAGCACCCGCCCCAGGCCAATGGCAATATCGGTGTATCCGCTGAAATCAAAGTAGATCAAAAAGCTATACGCAATCAACATCAGGTAAGCCCAGCCACCCGTCCGCACCTGGGCGGCGTTTGCGCCATTCAGGGCGATCAGGGAAAGACTGTCGGCCACCACGAACTTCTTGAACAAGCCTGTAAAAAACCGCTGGCCGCCAGTACCCAGGTCCACAGGCAGATCAAGTGCGGCAAAGGGCTGTTCCAGTTCCTTCTGAAAGCGCGGCAGACGATCGATCGGCCCGGCGGTGAAGGCCGGGAAGAACAGGGCGTAGACCAGGTAATCACGCAAGGACACAGCCGGCAGGCGGCCGGTCTGGGAGTCACGCAGGGTATGGATCAGACGAAAAGCTACATACGAGAATCCTAACCAGCGGATATCTGTGGGCAGCGCCCGGCCGGCATCCTGGCCACTCAGGGTACGCAGAGCGCCAGCCGCAAACTGGGAAAGGGTAGGCACCTTGATGACCACGAACAGAACCAGGATCAGCAAAGTACCGGCAGTCAAAAATGCGCTGTTGCGGGGCAAAAAATGGGCTGCCAGCAACACCAGCAAAAATACCAGAGCCGCGCCCGCTGCTGCCTGCCCAAATTGGGGCGGGCGGGTGGCCATGAAAAGGCTGCCCGACCCCCAGAAACGGGTGACGGCCACCGCCAGCACCACCCCGACCAGCAAGCCGCCAGCCAGCCAGTTCTCACGCTGGCGGCATACCTCTTGCGGGGTGACCAGCGCCCAGCTCAGGGAAGCCAGACCCAGGGTAGCCGTGGGCAGCCAGAAGTCCAGATAGCGAATGGGCATGCCGGGCTGCAACCAGTAGATTGCCAGAGCGCTGGCAACCAGCAGCAGCCAGCCGCGCTGCACCCCGCGCGCCAACAGGCGCAACAGGATGACCGCAGCCGCAAAGATCAGTACCTGGGTCAGTCCCATGCTAGAAACCCTGGTAGATCCACAACGGGGCGCTGTCTGAGGTGAAGATCACCAACAGGATCAAAATGGCACACAAGGCCAGTGCCCACAGGTTTTCTTTGCAAAACAAACGGCGGAAAAATGCCATCAAAACACTCTCAATATCAGGCAGGGATTGCACCCGCGGCCTATTTATAACCGCACATCAACCACTCACCGCCTTCCTGCACCACCCTGTACGTACGCCCGGCAAGAGGAATCTCCTGCTGTTCATTGCCGTAGGTGGCCTTGATCGTGCCTGTACAGGAAACAAAGACGGTATCACCTTCAGTATCCGTCTGGGAACAGCTCAAGCCGTCCAGGGCTGCGCTGACCCCCTGAAAGGAATCGACTTCCATCAAGGCATCGGTCTCCCATGCCTTGCAGGAAAGTGTGGCAAGCTGGTCTGCATCCTCTTTAACCAGGGCTTGCAAATACAGTTCCACTGCCTTGGGGGCCTGATCCGTCTTGCTGCCCCCACAGGCTGCCAACAAAAGAACCCCTACGATCAGGGTTAAAAACACCAATGAACGTCGCATGAAAAACCTCCCAAAAACAACAAAAGAATACCCTTCAATTTGGACTGGCTGAATTATAGCAGGTACTGAAAGGTTTGCAGAAAGATATGATTTACACCCCTAACCCCGCCCTGGGACGGGGTTAGGGGTGGGGTAAACATTCATTTATCGCAGAAAAGAATTTTGATGCAATTGCCCTACGGGTTGGGTGTTGACAAGTGTAACCCAATTATTGTACAATCATAATACGCAACACTGTTGTATAATACGCAACAATTTATCAAAAACGGGGTCCAACATGAATGAAATTCAATCACTGGCAAGAGGACTGAAAATCCTGGAGATCATGGCAGATGCCGAACAAGGTGTCGGGGTCATGGAATTGGCCAATCAAATGGGCTTTGACAAAGGCACGGCCTCCCGAATGTTACAAACTCTGGTGAAATACGGTTTTGCCGAGAAAGCCGCCGATGGCCGCAGCTATCAACTGGGGCCCATGGTGGTACATCTCAGCCGCAGCCTGATCAATCGTATGCCCCTGCGTGAAACGGCCAAACCCTACCTGCGCAAGCTGGTCGAAGCTACCGGTGAATGCGCCCACCTTGCCATCCACGCCCAGGACCAGGCCCTGTATATTGACCAAGTGGAATCACCGGCCACCCTGCGGGTGAACGCCGAAGTGGGCCACATGGCGCCCTTGCACTGTACTGCTCTGGGTAAAGCTCTGCTGGCTTTCGGTGATTATCCACTGCCCTCCAATCTGGCAAAACGCACGGAGATGACGATCATCAGCCCTGAACTGCTGGAGGCCGAGATGGTTAAGACCCGCCAGCGCGGTTATGCCATAGATGATGAAGAATACGACCAGGATGTACGCTGCATCGCAGTGCCGGTGTTTGACTTCCGTGACAAGGTGGTCGGTGCGATCGGTGTATCCGGCCCAACAGCCAGAGTCAGCCCGGAGAAACTGAATGAACTGGCCGGGATCGTGATTGAAATCGGTCATGAATTGTCCAACCGCCTCAAATTCAAAAATGTTTAGATTGGAGGCTCACGTGAACACATTGCAAGAAACGTTGGCCGCGCGGCAGGCACACGCCCGGGTCATCGCCGATCATGGAGGGCTGGAAGAAGCCCTGTCTGCCGGAGCACTGCCGCTGTTTCTGGATTCAACCCTTTCCGAATTGATCGTACTTGGTCTGTTGCGCCAGGGCGTGAAAACCTTCTTCGCTGTCTTCGGCCATGGTTCCACCGAGATCGGGGAAGTCCTGCGCATCTATCAGGAAGCCGGCCTGGTAAGAGTGCTTGGTCTGCGCAGCGAGATCGAAGCCTCACATGCCGCTGTGGCCCTCAAATGGGCCACGGGTGAAAAAGCTGCTGTGATCACATCCATCGGCCCGGGGGCAATGCAGGCCCTGGCGGCATCCATCGTACCAGCATCCAACGGGATTGGGATATGGTATCTGCTGGGCGACGAAACCAGCGAAGATGAAGGCTTCAACATGCAGCAAGTGCCCAAACACGAGCAGGCCTTGTTCCTCAAAATGATGTCCTGCATGGGCAATGCTTACAGCCTGCACACTCCCCAGGCGCTTTCCACTGCCCTGCGGCACGGGTTGAATACGGTTGATCACCCATACCGGGCGGGACCCTTCTTTTTGTTGCTGCCAATGAACACCCAGCCAGCGACCATGTCAGGATACAATCTGCGGGAATTACCTGCCGGCGCCCCGCCTCGTCCGGGGGCTGCCGCGGGAGATTATCAAAAAGCCGCCGAATGGATCCGCTCAGCGAAAAAGGTGCTGGTCAAGGTCGGCGGCGGGGGTATACAAGCCAGCGTTGGCCTGACCCGTCTGCTGGAACTGGCCGACGCGGTTTGCGTGTACACCCCGATTGCCACCGGCGCTGTGGCGTACAGCAATCCCCGCTGCATGGGTGTGGGCGGTTCGAAAGGCAGCCTGTGCGGAAACTTCGCCATGGACGAAACAGATTTGCTGATCGCCGTGGGTACCCGGGCCGTGTGCCAATCGGATAGCTCCCGCACTGGTTACCCCAACGCGGCCCGCGTGATCAACATCAACGCCGGTTTTGAAGATGCCCTGCACTATCAGGACACGCTGGCTTTGGTGGGCGATGCCGCCGCCACCCTGGAGACCTTGAATCAAGAACTTGCCAAATACCCTGCCAAAGTAAGCCGTCCACCTTCCCCCTGGTTCGCCGCTTGCCAGGAGAAAAAACGGGATTGGGAATCCTTCAAACAGGAGCGGTTTGAAACACCACTTCTGACGGATGCGTTCTGGGGCAAGCCAGTACTCACCCAACCGGCCGCCATCAAAGCTGTCCTGGATTGGGCAGAAGACAAGGATATCCTGCGTTTCTTCGATGCCGGCGATGTGCAGGCCAATGGCTTCCAGATCGTTACCGATGAACAGCCCGGGCGCACCTTTACCGATACTGGCGCCAGCTATATGGGCTTTGCCGTTTCTGCTGTTCTGGCTTCTGCAATTCCCAAAAGCCCGCCCTACTTCCTGGCTTTTAGCGGGGATGGCTCTTTCACCATGAATCCGCAGATCTTGGTCGATGGTGTTGAACACGGCGCATGCGGCTGCCTGCTGATCTTTGACAATAACCGCATGGCGGCCATATCCGGTTTGCAAAATGCGCAATATGAACACGAGTTTGCAACATGGAACACCCAAAGTGTCGACTATGCGAAGTGGGCGCAAAGCATACCCGGGGTGCTGGCCCTGGATGGCGGCGCTTCTCTGCAAGAGCTGACTGCCGCCCTGGACCAGGCCTACCGGCATCAAGGGCTTTCCCTGATCCATATACCAGTCTATTATGGGCCAAACCCACTGGGTGGAATGGGCGTCTTTGGACGCTGGAATGTGGGCAATTGGGTGCAAGATACACAGGCCTTGCGCCACAAAACAGGACTATGAAATGAAAAATTTGATGGAAAAAGACATCCTGTCGCTGGAAAACATTGCCCGGGAATTGCGCATGACCTGCCTGCGTATAATCCGCCGCTGAAGAGCTTTTGGGAGAAAGAGGGCAAATATGAAAATCGTGTTACTCAATGAAACCAGCGCTGCTGACCGGAACGCGGATATTGTGGCCGCGTTGGAAGGGCGGGGACATACACTGATCAATGCCGGCATGAAGAAGAATGGCGAGCAGCCGGAACTGACCTATATACACAGCGGCTTTCTCGCTGCCCTGTTCCTGAACCTTGGTTCGGCAGATTTTGTCGTGGGTGGCTGCGGTACCGGGCAAGGTTTTCTGAATTCTGCCATGCAATACCCCGGTGTATTCTGCGGTCATATCCTCACCCCGCTGGATGCCTGGCTCTTCACCCAGATCAATGGCGGTAATTGCATCTCGTTGATGCTCAACCAGGGCTATGGCTGGGCATCGAATATCAATCTGAAAATGATCTTTGACGCCTTGTTCAGCGTTGAGTCGGGCATCGGCTACCCGCCCCACCGCCAGCAATCGCAGCGCGAATCCCGCCAGATATTGATGGACATCTCCAGCGCAGCACATCCGGGCATGGCTGACATCGTAAAAGCCATGCCAAAGGACATTGTCGATGCTGCATTGAGCTACCCGGGCATTTTTGATGCCCTGCAATTTGACCAACTGGCCGAAACCCCGTTAAAACAGGCCATCAACAAGTGGAGATAAAACCCTATGTCTACCCCAACCCCTGAATCAGGTCAACCCAAGGCAGATGCCGGACAGAAACTCACTTTTCTCACCAAATTCTTCTATGGCATCGGTGACATCGGCAATGCCATCATCAACTCTGCCATTCAATTCTTCCTGATGAAATTCTACACCGATGGGGCCATGATCTTGCCCGCTCTGGCCGGCAATGCCCTGCTCATTGGAAAATTCTGGGATGCGGTCAATGATCCCCTCTTCGGCTGGATTGCAGACCGCACCAATGCAAAGATCGGCCGGCGGCGGGTATTCATGTTCTTTGGCGCCATCCCGCTGGGGATCAGCATCTCCTTGCTGTGGTTCGTCCCCCAAGGCGTATCACGGGTGATGACCTTCATCTGGATCGCCCTGACCTTCATCCTTTTTGATACCCTATGGACCCTGACCAATGTGCCCTACTACGCCCTGACCTCGGAACTCACCGATGACTATGATGAGCGCAGTGCCTTGACCACCTTCCGCATGGTGATGGCCGTTCCAGCTTATCTGGTAGGTGTGGCCCTGACGCCCATTATCGTGGGTGCCTTCGCACTGGAGCGCTCTGGATGGGGTTTTGTGGGCATTCTGTATGGCGCTATCTGTGCGGTGGTGCTGCTCATCTCGGCCTCCGGACTGCGCGAACGGCAGAAAGTGATCGCAACGGAAGCCACAACCAATGTTTGGGGCAGTTTCAAGGCCACCTTCTCCAACAGGCCTTTTCTCCAGCTATGCGTCGCCTATCTGGTCATCAACCTGTCATTTGCCCTGATCAAAACCCTGATGGCTTACTTTCTGGAATACCACCTGTTAATGAAGGGTGAAATTCCGCTGGTGATGGGCTTGATGTTGGTCTTTGTTACCCTCTCCTTGCCCGTCTGGAAAAAGTTCAGCGAAAAGCTGGACAAAGGCCCGGCCTATGCGATTGGTATGTCCATCGGGGCGATTGCTGTGGGCTGCTCTTTTTTCCTGCCCCATGAAAAATCAACCCTGATCTATATTCTGGCAAGCCTGGCAGGCATCGGTTTCGGCGCCCAGTGGATCTTCCCCTGGGCCATGGTAGCCGATGTGGTCGACTATGATCGCCTGAATACCGGCGAATTTCGCAGCGGTATGTATTTCGGTGTGTGGGGCCTGGCTACCAAAATCTCCGAGGCTTTTGCCATCGCGGGTGTGGGCTGGATTCTGACCGGATATGGCTATGTGCCAAATGTGGCACAAACCACACGATCCCTCTTCGGAATCCGCTTCTTCTTTGGGCCTATCCCCGGCATCGTTATTCTGTTGACCCTGCCATTACTGATCTGGTACCCCATCACCCGCCAGAAACACGCCAGCATCCGCCAGCAATTGGCCGAAAAAGATACCCAGCAGGAGCAAAGCGCATGAAACCAATTGGTGTTGCCATTGTGGGCTGTGGACGCATCTCGGACCTGCATATTCTTGGTTACCATAACAGGTCGGACGCAAAAGTCGTTGCCATCTGTGAAAGCAATGCAAAGCGGGGCAAACAAAAAGCCAGGGAGTGGCAAGTCGGAAAGGTGTACAGTGATTACACCGAACTGCTCAAAGACCCCGAGATCGATCTGGTTGAACTGCTGGTGCCGCATCATCTGCACTGTCCCATGACCGTGCAGGCTGCCCAGGCTGGCAAACACATTTCGGTGCAGAAACCAATGTGTCTTTCGGTAGCGGAAGCAGATGAGATGATCACCGCAGCCGACCAGGCCGGGGTGCTATTACGTGTCTATGAAAACTTTGTGCACTATGCCCCGGCTGTCAAGGCGAAAGAAATGCTGGATGCCGGGGAGATTGGCAAGCCGATCATGCTGCGCATGCACATCAACACCGGTACCTCACCCAACGGCTGGAAGATCCCGCTGGACGCCTGGATTTGGCGATTCAATGAGAAGAAAAGCGGCGGCGGAGAACTGGTCTTTGACCACGGTTACCACCTGTTCTCCCTGGCTTTTCACCTGATGGGGCAGGCACAGCGAGTCATGGCCTGGATTGACAAAACACCCGTTGCCCCCGGGGTCTGCATTGATGCCCCGGCCACGATCATGTTCCAGTTTAAGCAGAAGCGCGCCTATGGCGTATTTGACATCGCCCACACCCCAGACATTCGGATGGATTCCAAATATTACTCGGATGATGACCGCATCGAGATCGTTGGTGAAAAAGGTATTCTGTTCATCAACCGTTATACCGCCAAAACCATCGATCTGCCGGAGCTGATGCTTTTTAAAGATGGGAAAACAATACCTGTTCCAGTGGAAGGTGTGGAATGGGAAGACAGCTTCATTGCCGCCACCCGTCACATGCTCGATGTTTTACAACACGGCGGTGCCCCCAGGCTGGACGGCCCCACCGGCAAAGCGGTGTTGCAATTCACCCTGGCAGCCCAGCTTTCGGCACGCGAGGGACGCGAGATCAGCCCTGAAGATGTGCCCTGATACGCACCCGCCGTCTGCCACAAGAACTGCGCCTCGCATATCCATCTTAAAAACCAAAGGCTGTCATAGATCGACAGCCTTTGGTTTTCTATTCTCATCTGAAAGACATCAACGATTCGTCAGAACGTACAGGCCGCCCTGATTGGCATTAACCTCTATGAAACCTTCATTGGACTGAGCGTCCAGCGTTAACCAACCTGTCCCATTCCAAAACAAGGTTTGTGCACCGCCATTGACCAAGCCGTTTTGTTTGAAAGCAACTGTGAGTGAAGCAAGTGGCGGCAATTCCTGCAAAACTTTCCCATTGCCGTCCGCAATCACAATACTCAAGGCGCTTACCATCTGCCTGCCCTCTGGTAAAAACCCTGGGAGCGATGCAGCTGGCTGTACAATGGCCTGCATACCACAAAGGTTCTTGAAGTACACCTTGTCACCGGTGAGAGTGGTCAACACAGCCACATTGCTGCCTGCGTCGCAAATCAATGGCTGCAAGGTACCAGTGACAGGGATCAAGCCGGTCACCAGGAACTGTGCCGTCGAGGTTCCGCCACCATCATCATCCATGCCGTCGTCATCATCGTCGTCATCGACAGGATCCAGAGGCAATTCCATGTTGACCCAGGTGTCTCCATCCCCTTTATCCAGATCGGTGTCCGTGCCAGGGCCGCCATCCAGCAGATCATGACCCCCACCACCATCCAACTGATCGTCGCCAGGGCCGCCATAGATTTCATTTTCCAGGTCATTGCCCAGCAGCACGTCGTCGAAGGCGGAACCGATCAAACGCTTGAACCAGCCCTTCAAAGTAATGAACAGGTCTTCACCTGCGGCATTGTAGCCCACATTTTGTTCCACATCCAGCAGAGCCAGATCAATGACCACTGCACCGTCATATTCGCTGAAATCCAGAGTATCTTCATCACTGGTGGTGTCTAATTCAACCCGTCCGGAAGCGCCAGTCAGGAACTTGAACAGATTGAAACCACCCCCACCGCTGACTACGGTTGGCGCAACTGACCCAGTTTCACCGCTGAAGAGAAAAGTGTCATCTCCTTCGCCGCCGGTGATCGTATCCTGTCCGGAACTGGTGGTAATGGTGTCATTGCCATTTCCGCCAATGATCGTGTCGTCCCCATCGCCTCCCACCAATGTGTCATCCCCGTCACCGCCATCCAGATAGGCCTGACCGCTGAATCCGGAAGCATCAATGGTATTGTTGCCTGCACCACCGATCAACCTCGCCCGCTCAATGCTGTCAAGATAATCAGTACCCATACCGGTCAGAGAATCATCGGTCAGGATCATGTCGGCATCCACCTCCTGCACCACTGTATCTGTGCCGTCCCCGCCCACAAGCTCATCATCCCCAGCGCCACCGATCAAGGTATCATCGCCAGCGCCGCCATTCAAAATGACCGGGCCGCTGAATCCAAGTGCATTCAGGATATTGTTACCAGCCCCGCCAGTCAAAACCGCCATCTCAATGCTGATCAGGGTATCCAGGCCCATGCCGGTCAGTGAAGTATCAGTCAGGGTCATATCGACATCCGCGGTCTGCTCGACTGTGTCCACGCCATCCCCGCCATCCAGGGTATCATTTCCGGCGCCGCCCATCAGGGTGTCATCACCGCCCATACCGTACAGAAAGGCCTGACCGCTGAAAGCCGAGGCATCCAGGAGATTGTCACTGGCACCACCGGTCAAGGCTGCAATCTCGATGCTGATCAGCGTGTCATTGCCCATGCCGGTCAGCGACGTGTCAGTGAGTGTCATATCATTATCAATCGTCTGCACCACGGTATCCGTGCCATCCCCGCCGTCCAGGGTATCATCCCCTTCACCGCCCATGAGAGTATCATCGCCGCCCATGCCAGACAGAACCACCTGACCGCTAAAAGCCGAGGCATCCAGTTTGTTGTTGCCAGCCCCACCAATCAGCTCTGCCCGCTCAATGCTGTCAAGACTGTCAGTGCCCATGCCGGTCAGGGAATCGTCCGTCAATGTCATATCAGCGTTCGCGGTCTGCACCACCGTATCCGTGCCAGCCCCGCCCTCAAGGGTGTCATTCCCAAAACCGCCCATGAGGATATCATTGCCGCCCATACCATATAAGAAAACTGACCCAGTGAAAGCCGAGGCATTCAGCGTATTGTTGCCCGCCCCACCGGTCAAAGCCGCTATTTCAATGCTGATCAGGGTGTCCAGACCCATGCCGGTCAGGGAAGTGTTGGTCAGGGTCATATTGGCATCCGCGGTTTGTTCGACCGTATCGGTGCCGTCCCCGCCGTCCAGGGTGTCATTTCCGGCGCCGCCCAACAGGGTGTCATCACCGCCCATACCGTACAGAAAGGCCTGACCACTGAAAGCCGAGGCATCCAGAATATTGTCACTGGCACCGCCGGTCAACTCCGCCCGCTCGATGCTGATCAGGGTGTCATTGCCCATGCCGGTCAGCAACGTGTCAGTGAGGGTCATATCATTATCAATGGTCTGCACCACGGTATCCGTGCCATCCCCGCCGTCCAGGGTATCATCCCCTTCGCCACCCATGAGAGTATCATCGCCGCCCATGCCAGACAGGAAAGCCTGGCCGCTGAAGGCTGAGGCATTCAGGATATTGTTTCCTACCCCGCCAGTCAAGGCTGCAATCTCGATGCTGATCAGGGTGTCCAGCCCCATGCCGGTCAGGGAATCATCCGTCAACGTCATGTTGGCGTTCACGGTCTGCACCACCGTATCCGTGCCGTCCCCACCGTCCAGGGTGTCATTCCCGGCGCCGCCCATCAGGGTGTCATCCCCGTCATCGCCGTCAATGTTGACCTGGCCGCTGAAACCGGAAGCGTTGATGAAATTGTTGCCAGCCCCACCAGTCAAAGCCGCCAACTCAATGTTGATCAAGGTGTCCAACCCCATGCCAGTCAAGGAGGTGTTGGTCAGGGTCATGTCCGCGTCAACTGTCTGCACCACGGTATCTATGCCATCGCCGCCATCCAGGGTGTCATCTCCGGCGCCGCCCAACAGGGTGTCATTGCCGTCCATACCATACAAGAAAGCCTGACCGCTGAAGGCCGAGGCATCCAGGAGATTGCTGCTCGCACCACCGGTCAAGGCTGCAATCTCGATGCTGATCAGGGTGTCCAGACCCATGCCGGTCAAGGAATCGTCGGTCAGGGTCATGTCTGCATCCACCGTCTGTACCACCGTATCGGTGCCTTCGCCGCCATCCAGGGTATCATCTCCGGCACCGCCCATCAAAATATCATCGCCAGCACCGCCAGTCAAAATGACAGACCCGCTAAAAGCCGAGGCAACCAGTTTGTTGTTGCCCGCCCCGCCGGTCAAAGCCGCTATTTCAATGCTGATCAGGGTGTCCAGACCCATGCCGGTCAAAGAAGTGTTGGTCAGGGTCATATCGACATCTGCGGTCTGCTCAACCGTATCGGTGCCGTCCCCTCCGTCCAGGGTATCGTTCCCGGCGCCACCCATCAAGGTATCGTTGCCGCCCATACCATACAAGAATACCGGGCCGCTGAAGGCCGAGGCATTCAGGAGATTGTCGCTTGCCCCGCCGGTCAGATTCGCTTGCTCGATGCTGATCAGGGTATCGTTACCCATGCCAGTCAGGGATGTATTGGTGAGGATCATGTCAGCATCAACCGTTTGCACCACCGTATCCGTGCCATCCCCGCCATCCAGGGTGTCATCTCCAGCGCCGCCCAACAGGGTGTCATTGCCGTCCATGCCATTCAACACAACCGACCCACTGAAATCCGAGGCATTCAAAGTATTATTACCCGCCCCGCCGGTCAGGATCGCCCGTTCGATGCTGTTCAACGAATCTGTACCCTGGCCGGTTAATTGCGTATCGGACAAGGTCATGTTGGCATTGGCTGTCTGCACCACGGTATCTGTACCAGCGCCGCCATAGAGCGCATCGTTACCTTCTCCACCGTCCAGGAAATCATCCCCAGAACCACCCCGCAGGATGTCATTGCCTGCCAAACCATATAGATAAACCTGACCGCTGAAAGTCGAGGCATCCAGGGTATTGTTGCCAGCTCCACCGGTCAGGATCGCCTGCTCGATGCTGTTCAACGAATCTGTACCCTGGCCGGTTAATTGCGTATTGGTCAAGGTCATGTCGACGTTGGCCGTCTGCACCACAGTGTCTGTACCGCCGCCGCCGTATAAGTTGTCGTTGCCAAGCCCGCCGTCCAGAAAATCGTCCCCAGAGCCGCCCCGCAGGGTGTCATTGCCTCCCAGGCCATTTAGAAAAACCTGGCCGCTGAATGCCGAGGCGTCCAGGGTATTCGGGCCATTGCCGCCGGTCAGGCGTGCAATTTCGATCGAAGCCAGCGTGTCTGTGCCATCACCAGTCAATGTGGTGTTGGTCAAGGTCATGTTGGTATTCCCCTCCTGGACAACAGTATCCGTGCCATTGCCGCCATTCAGGAGATCATTGTTAGCGCCGCCGTACAAGGTGTCATCCCCATCTTCACCATAGATTTGATCGTTACCCGCGTCTCCATATAAGGTATCATTGCCGGTTCCGCCATAGATGATGTCATTCCCTCCACCGCCAAACACGGTATCATTGCCTCCCAGAGCATGAACCGTATCATCACCATTGCGGGCATCGATCGTGTCATCTTCTTCGGTGCCCGTTATAATATCGGGACCATTGGTGCCATTGATCACCGCGGCCAGTACCTGCGGCGGGATCTGGGCGCTCAATAAAAGCATTGCCAGGATCACCGAGCGCAATAATTTTTTCAATCGCAGCATTTTGTTTGTGTTCATCGTCCCCAAGCCTCCATAACAGGAAATAAAAAAAACCGGCCCCTGGCCGGTTTCGCCCCTCTGCTCCCCAGACACTTTACCCTCGCGGGCAAGGCGACCATTTAAATGTCTGGATCAACGCATCCTTGAATCAAAAGAACTATGAAATTGTAATAACGAAGTGAAGTTGGCAGTTGAGAGATGAAGTATTACTATGATACAACCGCCCTTAAACCAATAATACAACTTTAGATATCGGAAGTCAACTGGCATTTTTCTGAATTTATTCCGTGTTCACCACCAAATTGATTCCCCCGGCTATAATAAAATCAGCCCTGTCAAGGAGAAACCGGTCATGCGCAATAAATTGAATTGGCGAAACATCCTGCCCATCCTGATGATCCTGCTGGCCATTGCTGCCCGCCTGATCCCCGGAGCGCGCACCATTGACGATTCCTTCATCACCTTTCGCTATGCGCGCAACATCCTGGAAGGCCACGGCTTTGTTTACAACCCGGGTGCGCAGGTGCTGGGTACCACCACCCCGCTGTACACCTTCTGCATGGTGCTTCTGGGCGCAGTGAGCGGCGGGGCGCAAGCGCCATTTCCGCAGCTGGCCCTGGGCCTGAACGCTCTGGCCGATGTCTTCACCTGTCTGCTGCTGTGGCAGATCGGCAAACGCCTTGCCAATGAGCGGGTGGGGCTGGCAGCGGGCTTCACCTGGGCGCTCGCCCCCCACAGCGTGACTTTTGCCATCGGCGGCCTGGAGACCAGCCTGTATGTGCTGCTGCTGACCGCCGCGGCTACCTTCTACATGCTGGAAAAGCGGGCAGGGGCCGCCCTGTGTGCTTCGCTGGCCTTCACCACCCGGCCGGACGCCCTGATCCTGATCGGCCCCTTTGTGATCGACCGGCTGGTGCGTGCCTTTCACCCCCGCCTGAAGGAGAAACTGGGCTGGCAGGAAGTGCTGGCCCTGGTGCTGCCAACCGCCCTGTGGAGCGGCTTTGCCTGGTTCTATTTCGGCAGCCCGGTACCGCAATCCGTGCAGGCCAAGCTGCTGGTGTACCATCTGAATCCGGCCGATTCCTTCATCCGTCTGATCCAGCACTATGCCACCCCCTTCCAACTGCATCAAATCCTGCCGGCTGGAATAGCGATCGCCATTGGCATCATTCTATATCCTTTCCTCTACATCATTGGAGCCCGACACATCTGGAAAACCGAAAAACGCTTGCTGGTCTGGGTTTTATACCCCTGGCTGTATCTGGCGGTGTTCGCTCTCTCCAATCCACTCATCTTCCGCTGGTATCTGACCCCGCCCCTGCCGGCCTACTTTTTTGTGCTGCTCTTCGGCCTGGATCATATGGCAAGTGCCATCGCTGCCCGCAAACCTGCCGCACAGAAATGGCTGCCAGCCCTGTTCCTCACGTTGTCAGTCCTCGTCCCGCTCTCTGCCTGGACACTGCGCCCTGACCACGGTCCGTCACGCCCGGCTCCCGTTATGGCCTATATTGAACTCGAAGAATTGTATCATCGCGCTGCCAGGCTGGTGCGCCCGGAACTGCAACCCGGTGATGTGATCGCCGCCGGGGATGTGGGTGTACTCGGCTATGACACCGGCGCACACATTTTGGACACGGTGGGATTGAACTCGCCCGAGTCGCTGGCCTACTACCCCATTCCGCTGGAACAATACGTCATCAATTACGCCATCCCAACTGCCCTCATCCTGGAAGAAGCCCCCGACTGGATCATCGTACAGGAAGTTTACGGGCGCAATACCTTTCTGAGCAATCCGGCCTTCAATGAAATCTATACGCAGTTCGCGGTGCTGCCCAACGAGATCTACGGCAGCCAGGGCATGGTCATTTATCGGCACAACTTTAGGCCGGTGCTTGCCAATCCGCAGTAGCCAAAGCAGTAGAATTCTGAACATATGATTGGAACTCTCTTTTTTGACTCTCCCTTTTCCAAGAACATTTGGTACTATAATCACCATACATCTGTTCATTGACTTTGTTTTTTTTCTGTGATATTCTAAATGAAATTATGTGGAAACGTTTCCACCAACATTCCAGTTTACTATTGACTAAATTGGTATCGTGGGTCAACATATGAAAACCAAAAGTCCCATTTCAATTATTGATGTTGCAAAACATGCTGGTCTTTCCCCAGCTACTGTTTCGCGCGTTCTGAACAAAAGTGGATATTTCAGCATTGAAACTCAGCAAAAAGTGGAAGAAGCTGTTATCCAGTTGGGTTATTCGCCAAACTGGATGGCACGCGGCTTAAAAGGTATGAAGTCGCGTCTTATTGGACTCATTATTCCTGATATTACGAATGTGTTTTATACATCCCTTGCAAACTCCGTTTTGGCAACCTTGAGAAAAAGTAATGAGGAAATGATCCTCTGTATTACAGATGAAGATCCCAAAAAGGACCTTGCTTATTTGCAGATCCTCGAACAAAAACGAGTGGATGGAATTTTGTACACCCACCCTGCGGAAGGCAATAATTCAGCTTATGTTCGCCGGTTGGTAAAAAACGGTTTGCCAATTGTTGAGGTAAATCGGCAGCGGGAAATTGATTTACTGGAAGCTGTTTTGGCCGACAATTACCGAGGGGTCAAACAAGTGATGAACTATCTGTTTGGGCTGGGCCATCGGCGCATCGCCATGATCAGTGGTTCAGTCGATATTTCAACCGGTGCAGACCGGTTAGCCGGGTATAAAAGTTCCTTTTCGGAATCAGGATTTGACACCGAACCAGATTTACTCAAGATAGGGTCATTTACTCGCCAGTATGGTGAGCAAGCTGCTATCGAATTACTCGACATGCCAAATCCGCCAACCGCCATTTTTGCAGCCAGCAACAGGATAGCTCTGGGCTTACTCAACATACTTGGTCAACGAAAAATTCGTATCCCGGAAGACATATCTGTGATTGCCTTTGATGACACTGAATGGATGCCTGTCTGGTCTCCGCCCATCTCGGCGGTGGATATTGCCATCAGTGAAATGTCTCAATTAGCCGTGGATCTTCTCCATCACCGCATTGCCCAAACCGAGTCAAACCCCAACCCTACTACCTACCATCTGAGTACATCCTTGATTGTTCGAGAATCATGTAGAGTTGTCCCGCCTCTATCTGCAAAGGGATGAACCCCCGCAATTAGAAATTAATCCGAAATCACACATTCTTGCAGACCACGCAGCGCAGTGATTTCTTTTATTTGGTTGGTACAACCCCGGTTAAGGCTTTTGAACAACCCATGTTCTAGAACACAACATTATTTACATCCCGGCATCCCGCATTGCCAAGGGTAACTATTTCACGGTAACACCTCAAGTTTGATCATCAGATAAACAGCCATCAGGTGAAAAACCTTACCTATGCCTGTTCCCTTTTTTATTCCAGCCCTTATTTAAAACGTTCAGGATTTTTGACTACTCAGGCATGCATCCAAAGACGCCATATATGGGATGTGTGCTGTCGATGGCACAATATTTGTCATCTGTGGCGGTGCCATATCTGGCACTTTTGCAGGAATTCTATGTTTACATGCCACATTTGCTGGTTTTCAGCCAACCAGGCTGAGTAATCACCAGGATTGATCAATTTTTACTTGATGTAATTTAATTAAGGTGACATTCTTCCTGATTGATGTTCGATTTGCTTTGTGCTAACATATATGAAAATAAATGTATACGTTTCCATATTGTTTCACATATCATCCGTTTTTCTATGTAATTTATATGGATTATTTGCACAGTATTATTTTATTTTTTCCCGGAGTTTTAATGCTGGGCAAAGAGAAGTACAGGATTTCTCTTTACGCTTAAAGGAATGTCAGGAAATCGCACTGATTTCGCCAACGGCTGGCAGGTGAATCCCTTCAGTTGGCATTCAAAAAGCAAGTTTCGTTATCTTGAGATGGAAAGGAGGCTCGCCTGAAAAAGATAAGAGACGTTAGTGAAGCCCGAAGCTCAAATCCAAGTGCAGAATTTTCCATCAGTATAATAAACTAAAAGGAGCAATACATAATGAAGATAAAACATCTACCCATCACCCTGGTAATCATTCTCAGTATGATCCTGGGTGCATGCACCCCCGCAGCTGCCCCAACCCCTGAGACAACCATTGTCGAAAAAACCGTGGTAGTTAAGGAAATCGTTGAGGTAATTCAAACTGCCGTACCTCAAGAAGCTGTTGGGCCTGTTGAGCCTGTCGCCAACCCCTACCGGCCTGACAATCTGTTTGAAGTTGTTACCAAGCTGCAAGAGGCTATTGAAGGTAAGTCAGCACCTGCTGGTGCAAAATACGTTCTATTGACCAATGCAGTGACCCCCTTCTGGACAGCGGCTCAAATTGGTCTCTCCAGAGCCTCCTCAGAACTGAATGTCCCGATGTTCTTCAATGCTCCCGCTGGGACAGACGCCAATTCTGCGCAGCTTTCCATGCTGGATACCTTCATCAACGACAAGTACAATGCCATCACATTCTCAGCCATTAATCCCAAAGCCGTGAACGACTATGTCGCACGGGGAATTGGTGAGGACATTAACTTCCTCGCAACCGACTCTGACGCTTCGGAAAGTGGACGGGCTGTATACATCGGTATGTCCGACTACAATGCCGGGCGGGCTGCTGCTGAAGCTGCCATCAACATTATCGGCGAAGGCACAGTCGTCGGTCTGGTCGGTTATGCCACCGCCACCAACGCTCTGGAACGCATTCGCGGCATCCAAGATGGCTTGGCAGGATCCAAAATTGTGTATCTGGAAACGCTCTACGATGATGTCCAGATGGAAAAGGCTCTGAGCAACGCTGAGACCGCCCTGCAGAAATACCCGGACCTTGCCGGTTTCATCACCATCTACTCCTACAACGGTCCGATGGCTGGACAAGCCGTCAAAGCAGCCGGCAAACAAGGCCAGGTAAAAATCGTTGCCTTTGACGCCGAGCCCGAAACCCAGAAGCTGGCTGAAGAGGGTGTCGTGCAAGCTATGATCGGTCAGCGCGTTTACTTCTACGGCTACTTGAGTGGTTACATAATGCACGCAATGACTGTGCTTGGTAAGGACGAAACCATGGCGCTACTCCAGCCTTACCTGATTGGTGACAATAAAGATCACCTTGACACCGGAATCGACGTCATCTACTCTGATACCATCAACCTGTACAAAGATTATCTTAACTCGATCGGCGTTGCATCACAATAAGCTGTAATATGCTGAATGGTGGCTGTACCTGGACATGGTACAGCCACCATCAATTCCAGTTAATGAAAGGCAAGGCAGTATGAATCACCAACCCTTGTTGCGAATGGTCAATATCAGCAAAAAATTCCCCGGCGTGCAAGCTTTGAATAATGTCGATTTCGAGGTCTACCCTGGTGAAGTAGTCGGTCTGCTCGGCGAGAATGGCGCTGGCAAATCAACCTTGATCAAGATCCTTTCAGGCGTCTATACCAAGGATCAAGGTTCAATCCACTTTCGGGGAGAGAACGTTGATCTAAAAAATCCACAGGTGTCGCAATCTTTAGGGATCAGCACGATTTATCAGGAACTTGCCCTGGTGCCACAGTTGAGTGTGGCAGAAAACTTGTTCCTGAATCGGGAGCCCCGCCGGATACCCGCATTGGGGATGGTTGATTTTAAGAAAATGGAGGCGGACGCCCGACACATATTAGGTGACCTTGGTGTTGATATCCCTCCGAACAAGTTGGTGAAAGACCTTACCGTTGCCGCTCAGCAGATGGTTGAAATTACCAAAGCTGTATCACGCAATGCTCATTTAATATTGATGGACGAGCCAACATCAGCGCTCTCAAACAAGGAAGTGAAAGCGATTTTCGAGATCATGAACCGTTTGAAAGAAAAAGGGGTGTCGGTGGTGTTTATCAGCCACCGGATTGAGGAAATACTGAAGATAGTCGACCGGGTGATCGTCATGCGTGATGGACAACGGGTGGGAGAACTCCCCATCCAGGAAGCAACCATGGAGAAGGTTATCCGTTTAATGGTAGGACGAGAAGTGGGACTTTTCCCCAAAGTGGAATCGGAAATAAAGGAACCTGTTCTGGAGGTGCGCGGCTTGAGCGGCAACAACCTCGTTGATAATGTGAGCCTGACCGTCCGTAAGGGCGAGATCGTGGGATTAGCCGGTCTGGTCGGGGCAGGACGCACCGACGTCGCCCGATTAATCTTTGGCGCCGATCGCCGCACCAGTGGGTCGATCCTGATAAACAATGAACCCGTCCAGATTAATAACCCTTCCGATGCTGTCGAAAATGGAATTGGGTGGGTGCCTGAAGATCGAAAACAACAGGGACTGGTCCTGGGTATGAACATAAAAGAAAATGCCAGCATGGCAATTTTGCAACGCATCTCTAACTTGTTAGGTATGATCAGTTTTAGGCAAGAGAACAAGATCGTTGAAAATTATGTACAGAAATTGAATATTGCCACATCCAGCCTGGATAAGCAGGTGAACGAGTTGAGCGGCGGGAATCAACAGAAAGTAGTCTTAGCCAAGTGGCTAGCCACAAAACCCAAAGTTTTAATCATGGATGAACCAACCCGTGGGATCGATGTGGGTGCCAAAGCCGAAGTACATGCTTTGATAAGCCAGCTTGCAAAAGAGGGCATGGGCATTTTGATGATCTCATCTGAAATGCCCGAGATCATGGGCATGAGTGACCGAGTGGTTGTGATGTGTCAGGGGCGCATTACCGGCGAATTCGATGTAGCGAATTTTGACCAGGAAAAAATCATGACCTGCGCCACCAAGTTTTTGGTATTTGATTCACCAATTGCGAATTGATTCACTATATTTTCAAAACACGGAGGCGCAAATAAAGATGAATAGCCAAACCATGTCTAAGAAATTGAAGGCATTTGTGGAGCATGCGTTCTCAGCAGAACGTCTTAAGGATATTACCTTTTTTTTCAAACACAATGAAGTGATCTTGTTGCTGATTGTCATTATTCTAATCACAATCGCGGGCTTCATTAACCCGCGCTTTGTAGGCGTAGACAATATCAAGACCATGTCGAGGGATATCGCTATCCTGGCGATTGGCGCCACAGGCGTTGGCTTTGTTATTCTTACCGGTGGAATTGACCTATCAGTAGGCTCCATCGTAGCCGTCGGCGGTGTCATGGCGGGCCATTTCATTGTAAAACTTGGGATGCCCATTTGGCAGGGAATCGCCCTGACTCTGCTCTTAGGTGTGCTGATCGGAATTATTCACGGATTGTTTGTCACCAAGTTGAAAATGCATGGTTTTCTAATCACGCTGGTAACCATGGGCGTAGCTCGTGGAGCAATGCTGGTTTTGACCATGGGTTTTCCCATCACGGATATGCCGCGCCCATTCAATTATTATGGTCAGGGCTTTTTGTTCGGTCAGATCCCGATTCCGGTAGTCATCTATCTGGTCATTCTGGTGGTTACTTATTTCATCCTGCGCTATACCTATATCGGCCGCCATATCTACGCTGTCGGCGGCAATATGGAGGCGGCGCGCCTTTCAGGAATGAATGTAGATAAGCGCATCATCCTGTGCTACATTTTCTCAACCGTATTTGCCATCATCGTTGGCATGATCCAGGCTGGGCGTATGACCATGGGTCACCCAGGCGCAGGAGAAGGATTCGAGTTGACTGCTATCACGGCTGCAATTCTGGGTGGATTAAGCTTCTCAGGCGGTTCGGGCAGTGTGCTGGGGATTGCAATCGGTGCGGTGCTGATAGGTATCTTGCAGAACGGGATGATCATGCTGAATATAAATCCCTACTACCACAAAGTAGTTATCGGTTTAGTGTTGTTGTTTGCCATCAGTTTCGACTATATTCGGAGACGCCAGAGAACTTGAACCAACACACAAAAAACGTCTGCAACCAACAGACTTTGGCGTACCATGAATACTTCATCGTCCCGGCTTAACCGAAATATTATCTCTTTATGCAATGATCCAAGAAAGGTTCCAGATGAGTTACCATACTGAAAAGCTTATCATTGACCTGCAAGAAAAAGCACGCCAGCTCAGAGTTGATAGCCTGGAGATGATTTATCACCGCCAGGCTGGACACCCCGGCGGCTCGCTCTCAGGGGCTGAAATAATGGCTGCGCTTTATTTTCACCACATGCACATTAATCCACAACAACCGGATATGCCTGAACGTGATCGGTTTATCCTCAGCAAAGGGCATGCCTCTGCCCTTTTGTACTCTGCTCTGGCGCGTAAGGGCTTTTTTCCACTGGAAGACTTGCACCATTGGGGTGAGCTTTCCTGCCATTTACAGGGTCATCCTGATCGGTTGAAAACTCCGGGGGTCGAAATGACCTCCGGCATCTTGGGTCACGGCGTGGCGATAGGTGCCGGTCTCGCACAGGCTGCCCGATACAGGAAGTTAAACTATCGCGTTTATGTCATGCTCGGGGATGGAGAATGCCAGGCTGGCATCGTCTGGGAAGGTGCCATGTTGGCTGCCAAGTACCGCTTAGCAAATTTAACCGCCATCGTCGATTTCAACGATGTCCAACTGGACGGGGCGGTACACGAGATTATGCCCCTCGAGCCATTTATCGACAAATGGCGCGCCTTCAATTGGCAAGTGATCGAGATCAATGGGCACAACATGAGACAGGTCGTAGAAGCGCTGGACCAAGCAAAAGAGATCCATTCCGGTCCCCAGGTTATCATCGCCCACACCACCAAGGGTAAAGGCGTTTCGTTTATGGAAAATGATGCCCGCTGGCATGGTATGCCGCCCAACCAAGCTCAATTAGAGCAGGCCTTGGTTGAGCTGACTCCATCTGGCGGATAACGAAAGACAAGGGAGTGCAAGAACATGGCTGAATTATCAATTCGAGAAGCATATGGGAAGGCATTGGCAGTATATGGCGAGGTGAATTCAAATGTGGTCGTTTTGGATGCCGATACCTCAGCTTCCACCTATTCCAATCTGTTTGGCGCACGGTTCCCGGAACGGTTTATTAACACCGGAATTGCCGAACCCTGTATGGTCGATACGGCAGTAGGGCTGGCGCTGGGTGGGATGATCCCATTCGTGAACGGGTTTGCCGCTCTGGTATCACTCAGGGCGATGGAGCAGATCCGCACCTGCGTTTGCTACGCCCGCACAAATGTGAAGATCGCCTCTAGTTATGCCGGTCTGTCAGATTTTAAGGATGGCCCCACACATCACGCCATTAAAGACTTGGCGATGATGCGCGTCTTGCCTGAAATGACCGTTATCGTGCCCGCGGATGCCAACGAGACAGCAAGCTGGGTGCCAGTGATTGCAGAGTATGACGGACCGGTATATTTCCGCTTGAGCCGGGCTTCATCACTGCCGGTTAACCCGCCGGGACTTGCCGTGAAGATAGGTAAAGGTCAAGTCTTGCGCCAGGGAGGTGACGTGGCCATACTGGCGATAGGATCGATGGTAGGGCGGAGCATGCTCGCCGCCGAAGTGCTGGCAGCAGAAAATATTCAGGCTCGGGTTATCAACCTATCTTCATTAAAACCCCTGGACAACGACCTGGTACTTCAGGCGGCTGAACAGACCGGTGCGATCGTGACCGCAGAAGAGCACACCATCCTGGGAGGATTAGGTGGGGCTGTGGCTGAACTGCTGAGCGAATGTTGCCCCACTCCAATGGTTCGGGTGGGTATCGCGGACACGTTCGCTCGGACTTCTCCTGACCCCGAGATGCTCATGGACGCTTTCGGGTTGGGGGTGGAGGACATCGTATCTGCGGTCAAACGCGTTTCATTGAAACGCATGCCGGCTGATTCAGCGTAACTTTTATTTAGGAGAGTTCAAGCATGAGAATAGCCGTCATCAATGAGACCAGCGCAGCCGACAAAAATTCCGATATCATAGCAGCTCTGGCTGGACGTGGTCACACAATTATCAACGCCGGGATGACTGAGGGTGGGGCCATTCCTGAGCTATCCTATATCCACACCGGTTTGCTCTCGGCGATCCTGCTGAACCTGCAGCGGGTTGACTTCGTGGTCGGTGGCTGTGGAACAGGACAAGGCTATCTGAATTCAGTCATGCAATATCCGGGCGTTTTCTGCGGACACATACTAAACTCCATGGACGCCTGGCTATTCACCCAAATTAACGGTGGCAACTGCATTTCGCTGGCTTTGAACCAAGGTTATGGTTGGGCTGGTGATGTAAACTTAAGATTCATATTCGATCGCATCTTCAGTGTCGAGCGCGGCGGAGGGTATCCACCTCATCGCTCCGAGCCACAAAAAATGTACCGCACCACCCTGGAGAATATATCTGAGCTCGTACACCAGCCGTTTGCGAAAATCATCGATGTCCTGCAAGATGATATCCTTCTTCCGGTACTGGCATATCCAGGTGTATTAGAGATCATCGATGTTGAAACCATTGCGGACAGGAATCTCAACGAAGCTTTCCAGAGACGACTGGCGAAGCAGTTGTAAAACACATTGCCCCACAAGGAGAAAAAAATGAGTAAACCCGTTGGTATTGGATTTATCGGAACAGGAGAAATATCACAGCTTCATGAAATCGCAGTCAAAGCTCTGCCCAACGCAAAACTGTTTGGCGTATGGAACCGCACCCACTCCTCAGGAATGAAGCGTGCCGAGCAGTATGGGTGCAAATGGTTCGAAACGCCGGATGATTTGGTTAAAGATCCAGAAATCGATGCTGTTTTCGTTTTGACCAACCTGGAGACCCACCTACAATATGCCCGACTGGCTATGGAACACGGCAAGCATGTTCTGGTCGAGAAACCGTTGGCGTTCACGGTGGCTGAAATCGAGGAGATGAAAGCCTTATCTGAAAAACGCGGTCTGGTATGCATGCCCGGTCATAACATGATCCATGAAGACAGTCTCAAGCGCGCCAAAGTCTTGATAGAGAACGGCGACCTGGGCAAAGTGATCTCTTGCTATGTAATGTATAACATTCATCATTCTGAAGAGCGCGCCTCCACCCTTCCGGGTATGGTGCGCCACATTTTGACCCACAATATCTACACGATGATGTACCTGGTAGGTTATCCCAAAAGCGTTTCAGCCATGAAGGCTACCCGTCATTACGAATCGCTGACCCAGGAAGACCTGGCAATGGTGCTAATCGAGTTGGAGAATGGCGGGCTGGCGCACTTGTGTGCAAGTTTTGCAGCTGATGATTATTCCGCCGACCCCTGGACATTTATGGTAAAGGTGATTGGTACATCCGGAACCACTCGGTATACCTATCAGGATTGGGTAGAAATAAAGAAGGGTTACGCACACTCGCACACCTATACCGCCTACCAGGGCACCATCAGCAATGAGGTAGCCCATTTCGTGAACGTATGCCTCAAAGGCGGGGCACCCCTTTCAACCCTGGATGACGCCATTGTTGCCCAAAAGGTGGTTGAAGCATGTGAAAGATCAATCGCGGAGGGAGTAACGATTGCGATCAAGTAGTTGATCGGTTGTTATGAGACCCCGGTGATATATTTACTGATACTCCCCGCGGCTAAAGCCGTGGGGAGTATCAGTTTGCAACCATTGGGTAATTTTTCTGATGCTCCAAGAAAATCAAACGTCCTCTCCCGCATAAACATGGAGGGCGTTTTTGATTTTCAGATGAAAGCTTCTTCAAAAAAGTCCTGCATGTAACCCGTAGAAATATAGATATTTGATAGTTTTTTTTAGGGACATAAATAGCTCCTATCGAATAGGATGTTAACATGGCATCAGTTCGGGATAAGGAAGAAACCGTTGTGATCAGTCGTTCACAATAAAATCAGTTCAGTGATTCGACTTCCCGATTAGCCCTTGCCGTTGGTGGATCATGAACCTGCGACAACTCATTCATGGAAAAATTTATTCAACGTAAAACTGGAGGTAATAATTGAAGAATAAACCGATCATTCTTGTCATTATGGTCTTGGTGCTTGCTATTGTTGCAGGCTGTGCCACCGACAACGTTTTACAGATCAATACGCCTGTCCCGGATTCGCAAGCTGGCAATCCTGCTCCCAGCGGCCAAATCAACGTGCCCGGTTTCAAAATCCAAATCACAACGCCCGGTCTGAACCCGCTGATGAACACAGCCGATGCACAAAATCGCATCGCCGGTATCCTGGCGGGAATCTGGCACGGGATCATTTCACCAATTACTCTGGTGTTGTCATTTATTAATCCGGCCATCCAGATGTATGAAGTGCATAACGATGGCAGTCAGTATAACCTTGGTTTCTTGATTGGAGTGGCACTCGTATTTCTCATTCTCGGCGTATTTGCCGGTTCGAGGCGTCGCCGCTGAAAAAGCGAAGTTCCAGATTTCGCAATCGGCTTCAGTACGAAAAACCTGCCGCTTCCTTTTTGGCGAGTTCTGTTCCTGTTTTTAATGAGCTGATTTGGTCTTGTTAACAGCCGGCCACTGCTTCAAAATGCGGGGGATGCCGGCATGCCAGCAAGATGATCTATTTGCAACATAGGAGAAATATATGAACAAGCAAAGAAAAATGATGATTTTATCAACAATGTTTATTCAAATTCTTGCGATGACCCTGCTCGCAGGTTGTGATCCCAATATGCCGGTATCTTTCTGTCATGCCACCGGCGACCTGGCCAATCCGTATGAAGAAATCGCTGTCGACAATATCACAGCAAAAGAACATCTTGGGCACTCCAACGATATCTACCCCGTGCCAGATGGTGGCTGCCCCACAATCCCATTGGAAATCGAGGATGGCAAGATCACCATCTGCCATGCCACTGGCAGCGAAACCAATCCTTACAACGAGATTACAGTGAGTGTTAATGGCCTGAATGGTCATGGCAAGCACGCAGATGACATTATCCCCGCACCAGATGGT
>JAGVAB010000122.1 GCA_020060485.1 Anaerolineales bacterium | reverse complement strand
GGCGAGCCGCGCCTGGCGCAGGCCCCCTAAGGCCTGCCGGCGTCGCACCCCCGCCGCCTGCGGGTGGATGATTCTTCCGTTAGCAGCCGTTGAGCGGGTGAATCAAACCGGTCACTGAGCTTGTATCATCCCCGTATGGGGTCAAAGTGACCGGCTTTCTCAAATATCAACAATCACAGACAGGTGGTGTAAGCATTGGATGCTGTGCGCCGCTAAAGGGTTATCGAATTACCACTTGGCGTGGTGTTCTTCGGCGAAGCCCACCAGGTTTTCGATCACCAGGGTTTCTCCCTCATCGGTCACCAGTGTGCCGCGGTAGCGGCCGAACATCTGGTGCACTTCGCTGTTGAGGATTTTCATATCCGTTTTGGCCACACGCTCATAGAAGGGCGCAAAAACCAGTTCCAGGCGGCCATCATCATCCTTCATGCGCCAGGGGGCCATGAAGTGTTCCGGGTCATATTGGAAGATGAGCCGGCCCAGCTTGTGCACGCGCCCGTCGAGGATGAAGGCGTTCTCGCTGGCGGCCGAAGTGTCGCCAAAGCCATAACCCATGTTCAGGCCGATGGTGCGCCCATCGGGCAGAAAGCCGGAAGCGCTGGCCCATAGCCAGAAGGAGCTGTAGGCCCACACGCCGCGGCCCCAGTCCAGTTGCCCCAGACTGGTGCGCGGGGTCAGGTTGTATTCGCTGCCGCCGTAGCGCACCCAGCCCGTGGCGGGCATGCAGTTGATCTTGCGGTTGTAGTAAAAACGCTTCTTTTCTATGGGAATGACGATGGTCATTGATTCATGTTCCGGCGGGCAGGCCAGGCGCAAGTCGGCAGAGAGTGAAGTGTCGCCAAATTTTGGCCAGTCCACTTGCAGGCGGCGCGTGCCATCTTCCACGCTGAAGCGCAGAGCAGCTTTGCCATTGTCGAAATGGCTGATCCCTTCCTGGCTGTTGCGCGGCAGTTGTACGCCGCGGCCGAAAGGTGCGGCGATGGTTTCTTCCTGGAATTTGGCAGTGGCGAAGTCCAGAACGTAAGCAAAGATCATCCCCAGGTAACCAATGTCCGAGATGGTGAAGGAGAAGAAATGGCTGGGGGTGAAGATGGCGTAGTAATCCCAGCGTTTGATGCGCAAGGGTTGCAGGAATTTGATCGCGTAGAAGCTGGCTTTCTCCAGATTGCAGTCCAGCATGGGCTGGCGGCACCAGCCGGCGGTGGTCAGTCTGCCGTTGTTGTTCAACAGCGGGGCGGGGCCGAGGATCTCGTGTTGGGGTGTGGTCATGATTCTCCTTTCTGCTTGGTCAACATATGGCGCAATAATCCCTGAAGGGCCTGGAATTCTTTTTCAGCCTGCTGCACCAGGCCAGGGGCAGTTGACAGTTCACCCTGACGGGCTGCCATTTCAATCTCTTTGCATGTCTGGGAAAAGGCGGCTGCTCCCAGATGGATGCTCGACCCTTTGAGAGAATGGGAAGCCATGCGCAACTGCTCGGGGTCATTATCGGTCATTGCCTGGCGCAGTTTCTGCATATCCTGCGGGGCCTCCTCCAGAAAGATGCCGATCAATTCTTTCAAGATCTCCTGGCCATTTTCGCCAAATTCGGCAGCAACCTGTTCCAGCGTTCTCTGGTCGAATTCAGGCTGGGGCGCCGGGCCGGGAAGCGGTGCTCCTGGAGGGGTGGCTGCTTTGAGCAGCGCGTGGTGCAATTGCTCGGCGCGCATGGGTTTGCTGAGATAATCATCCATGCCGGTTTTCAGGAAGCGCTCCCGGTCGCCCTGCATGGCATTGGCTGTCAGGGCGATGATGTGCGGCTGGCGGTCCTTCGGTAGCTGCTGGCGCAGGAGGCGGGTGGCTTCCTCTCCGCCCATCTCGGGCATCTGGATATCCATCAGTACCACGTCATAATTCTGGCGTTGGAAGGCTTGCAGCACTTCGAGACCGTTGGCGGCCAGATCGGCGCGGTAACCAAAATTCTCAAGGGTTTTAAGGGCCACTTTCTGGTTGACCAGGTTGTCCTCAGCCAGCAAAATGCGCAGCGGGTGGCTGTCGGCAAGTTTTGGTTTTGCGGTTTGGTCGCTCTGAGTGGTCTGAAACCGCCCGGGCGAGCTGGAAAAGACATCTGCCAGCACATCATACAGGCGTGAGGCGCGCAGCGGCTTGTTCAGGCAGATGGTGGCGCATAATTGCTGTATGGGGCTAAACTCGCTGCCTCGCTCGCTGAGCAGGATCAGCGGGCAATTAGCGGTTTTAAGCTGCTGGCAGAGCAGCGGCAGGCTGAGGTAGCGTTCTTCTTCCAGCAAGTAGGCATCAAAAAAGGCAATGTCAATGTGTTGGGAAGATTGCGTTAATTGCTGCACTTCGGCTTCACTGCCAGCCAGGATGATCTGCAGGCCCCATTTGGGGAGCAACTGGGTGAAGAACTGGCGATGCACCTGGTGCTCTTCCACGATCAAGGCGGTTTTGCCGGTCATCAGTTCGCCATGCTGTGCCAGATTGAGGGTGGTCTGGCGGGGCGCTTCCGGCAGCGGGATAAGCAGGGTGAAAGTCGAGCCTTTTCCTTGCTGGCTTTGCATCGTCAGGCTGCCACCCATCATTTCTGCCAGGCGCTTGCTGATGGCCAGTCCCAGGCCGGTACCACCATAGCGGCGGGTGGTGGAGCTGTCCACCTGGCTGAAGGATTGAAACAGCGCATCCTGTCTTTCAGGGGGGATGCCAATGCCGGTGTCTTCCACCAGTACTTGCAGGGTGTGCTGCTGTTGTGATGTGTTCCGGCTGGAAACCTTGAGGGTCACGCTGCCGTGTTCGGTGAACTTGACCGCATTGCCCAACAGGTTGACCAGTATTTGGCGCAGGCGGGTCACATCGCCGATGAAATCATAGGGAGTATCAGGAGCATAGGTGTAGCCCAGGATCAACTCCTTGCGGGCGGCTTCGTTGGCTACCAGATCGATGGCATCTTCCACACAGGCCAGCAGGCTGAAGGGGTGTTTCTCAAGCCCCAGTTTGCCAGCCTCGATCTTGGAAAAATCCAGAATGTCGTTGAGGATGGTGAGCAGCGCCTCACCGCTGCTGCGGATGGTTTCCACATATTCCTGTTGTTCGGATGTCAGACCGGTGTTGAGCAGCAGGCTGGTCATGCCGATCACGCCGTTCATCGGGGTGCGGATCTCGTGGCTCATATTGGCCAAAAATTGCGATTTGGCAAGAGTGGCCTGTTCGGCAGCTTCCTTGGCCAGCTTGATCTCGGTGATGTCGCGGCCCACACTTTGCACCTCAAGCAAATTTCCTTTTTCATCAAAGTGGGCATAATCATGCCATTGCAGCCAGCGTTCCTCGCCTTTGGCATTACGGTGCAGAGTCAGGGAGACATAGATGGGGTTTTGGGGAGAGTAGGAAGTAATGATGTCTTGCACTGTTTGCTTGTCTTCTTCGGCGATTATATCCAGGAAGCGGTTTCCCAATAATTCTTCAGGAGTTTTGCCAAAGAAGCGGCAATACGCAGGATTGACATAGGTCAGGGTGGTGTCCGGCAGCCAGCGGTCGATCAGTTCATCCTGAATTTCGATGATATTACGGTAGCGTTCACGGGTGGCGATCAATTCTTTTTCGGCCTGCTTGCGGCGTTCCAATTCTTCTTTGGCCTGCCGGATCGATTCGCCAAGCAAGCCCGAAACCAGACCCAGGAAAATGACAATGGCTGTGCCTGCCATACTGGCAGGGTTGAACAGTTCAGTACGGCGAGCGGCTATGGTGGTCAGCAGTACGTAGTTGATCAAAAAGCTGACAGCACCAGAGATCAAACCCGCCACAGGGCCCAGCAGCCACCCGCTGATGGCGGTGGGGAGGATGCTGATAATGCCGGCTGTATAATTGAGCAAAGGAAATAGCAGGATGAAACCCAATACATGGGCCAGCCAGGAGAAGGCCAGAATGAACCAGGATGTTTTGGAGATGGCCGTCAATTTCCTCATGGGCACCCACGCAGTCCGAATAACGAGGCTGGGCACATGATTTTCGTGATCTTTGTGCCAGCGAGCACCTTACTTTTTCATTATACGCTAATCATGGAAAAGTTTGGAGTTTACGGGATTTGCCGTGGATGGGAAGGCTGTACGCATGAGGTTTGCTTCCGAAAATTGTGGGGTGCAGAAACCCCGGCGATATATGGAAGCCAGCCTTTATTTGCCTGTAATTTTGTGCGATTATAAAGATAAGGAAACAGAAAATGAACTTTGAGAACACAATGTCCTCGGAGTCTATTTTAATTGACGTAAGCTTTGCGTTAATATATAATCATATTTACACGTTTCAAACTGATTTATTCAAATTTTTTCAAGGAGATGAGGACATGAAAGATCTATTTAAGGTGATCACAAAGACCATCGTTGCCACCGGGTTGGGCGCAGCAATTTTTACGCTTCTTTTTATGTATGTCAAGGTTCCTTCCCCTGTTCCTGAAACCAGTTTTCAGACTGCTTACGGTGTAAGTGCGCTTTTTGCCACCCTGTTTGGGCCCATCGCTGGTGCGCTCATTTCCTTCATTGGCCATGCGCTCAGCGACGCCATTCAGTATGGCTCCCCCTGGTGGAGCTGGGTCATCGCCAGCGGCGTTTCCGGCTTCGTCTTCGGTTTTGCCTTCAAGCGCACCAAAGTTGAAGAAGGCGAATTCAAGGGTAAGGACATCGCTACCTTCAACATCATCCAGGTCATTGGCAATGTCATTGCCTGGGTAGTGGTTGCTCCCGTGCTGGACATTCTCATCTATCTGGAACCGGCAAATCTGGTCTTCACCCAGGGCATTACTGCCGCCATCATGAATTCTGTCAGCGCCGGCGTGATCGGCACGCTGCTGCTGGTTGCCTATGCAGCCACCCGCACCAAGAAGGGCAGCCTCAGCAAGAAGTAGGAGCCGCATCTTTTGGCGCCGTTTTGATCAGCATAAAAGCTCAGACTCTGCTGGCATGAAAGTCTGAGCTTTTTTATTCAATCATGAATGCTTATGGACTTAAAACCGATCATCGAATTCACCAACTTTACATTTCAATACTTCAGTCAGGCTGAACCCACCCTGCATGATATCAATCTGAAGATCTTCCCCGGGCAGAAAATCCTCATCGTCGGTCCCAGCGGCAGCGGCAAGAGCACCCTGGGTCATTGCCTGAACGGATTGATCCCGTTTTCCTACAAGGGCGAAATTCACGGCAGCCTGAAGATCAATGGTGAGGAAACCTCCACGCTGGATATCTTCAAGCTGTCGAAAACAATTGGCACTGTTTTGCAGGATTCAGATGCCCAGTTTGTCGGCTTGACGGTGGGCGAAGATATTGCTTTTGCGCTCGAAAATGACAACATACCCACGGACGAGATGCACCAGCGGGTGCGCAGCGTGGCACAGATGGTGGACATGCATAACTGGCTGACATCTTCCCCTTTCGAGCTTTCCGGCGGGCAGAAACAGCGCACTTCGCTGGCGGGGGTGATGATCGACGATGTGGACATCCTGCTGTTCGACGAGCCGCTGGCCAACCTGGACCCTGCCACTGGCAAGACAGCCATCGAGATCATCGATGATATTCACAAGCAGTCCGGCAAGACGATCCTGATCATTGAACACCGTCTGGAGGACGTACTGCATCGGGATGTTGACCGGGTGATTGTGATCGATGACGGGCGCATCATTGCCGACATGGATGCCCACGCCATGGTCGCTTCCACTGTATTGCAGCAGACCGGAATCCGCGAGCCGCTGTATGTCACCGCCCTGAAATATGCCGGCGTGCAGGTGACAGAAGAAATGCAGGCGGGGCATATTGAGACCCTTAAGACCGAAGTCTCCCGCGCTGCGCTGCAAACCTGGTATGGGCATATCCAGCCGGCCGGGCATTTGAATACCCGTCCATCCATCCTGAAGATGGAAGATATCTCCTTTTCCTATGATGGTCTCCGCCCGGTGCTGGCGGATATCAACATTGAAATTCAGGAAGGCGAGATGGTCTCCATTGTGGGCAAGAACGGCGCCGGCAAATCCACCCTTTCCAAGCTGCTGTGCGGCTTTGAAAAAGAAGACCGCGGGCGCATCCTTTACTGCGGAGAGGATATCAGAGACAAGTCGATCAAAGAGCGGGCCGAGATCATCGGGCTGGTGATGCAGAACCCCAACCAGATGATCTCAAAACCGTTGATCTATGATGAGGTGGCGCTCGGCCTGCGCCTGCGCCAGGCGCCGGAGGAGGAGATTGCACCGCGGGTGGAGAAAGTGCTCAAGATTTGCGGATTGGCGCCCTTCATCGAATGGCCCATCTCTGCCCTTAGCTATGGGCAGAAGAAGCGCGTCACCATTGCCTCCATTCTGGTTTTGGATCCCAATATCCTCATTCTGGACGAGCCGACTGCCGGACAGGATTTTCATCATTACACCGAGATCATGGAATTCCTGGTGGAGATCAACAAGCTGGGCGTGACGATCATCCTCATCACACACGATATGCACCTGATGCTGGAATATACACCGCGCGCCATCGTGCTGGCGGGCGGACGCAAGATCGCCGATACAGCCGCTTCGGTGGTGCTGACCGATGCGCAGGTGATCGAAGAAGCCAATTTGAAGGAGACCTCGTTGTTTGCCCTCTCGCACATGGCGGGCATTGAGGACGGCACGCAGTTTGTGCAGGGTTTCATTGATTATGAACGGAGGCTGAAGAACCGATGAATATGAAAATGAAGCTCTTCTCCTATAATCTGGCCGATACCTTCATTCACCGGCTTTCGGGTCTCACCAAGCTGATCTGCTTTTTGTTTCTGACGTTCGCGGTGATGTATTCTTACGACATCCGCGTCATCCTGGCCGTGATGGTGTTTTCCATCCTGCTGATGCGGGTCGCGCAAATCCAGTTCTCGCAGATCCGTCTGATGGTCATTTATGTGCTCATCTTCATCGTTACCAACGCGGTCATCTCGTTCTTCTTCTCGCCCGAGTTTGGCACGAGCATCTATGGCACGAAGCACGAGTTTGCCAGAGTGTTTGGCATCTCGCTGACCTATGAGCAGTTGTTTTACCAGGTGACCAAGATGTTCAAGTATGCTTCGGTCATCCCGTTGGGCATGATCTTCCTGCTCACCACCAATCCCAGCGAGTTTGCATCCTCGCTGAATGGCATTGGCGTCAATTACAAGGCGGCCGTTGCCGTGGCGCTGACCCTGCGTTATTTCCCGGATATTCAACGTGATTACCAGGATATCTACCTGGCCCAGCAGGCACGCGGCCTTGAGTTATCAAGCAAGGCGAAGTTTATTGACCGCTTCAAGAATTCATTGCTGATCGTCATCCCGCTCATTTTTTCCACGCTTGACCGCGTAGAAGTGATCAGCAATGCCATGGACCTGCGTGGATTCTCCAAAAGCAAGACACGCACCTGGTATGCCTCGCGCAAGCTTTCGAGGCAGGATGTCCTGGCTCTGGTTGTTTCTGGCCTGATCTTTATCGCTACGGTTTGCGTGTCCATCTTCATCAACCGCAGTCGTTTCTACAATCCGTTCATTTAGAGGAGTAACCTGTAATGAAACCGATACTGGTATTTCAAACTGATTTTACATATAAAGAGGGTGCGGTCTGCGCCATGTATGGCGTGGTCAAATCTGTGGACCGCGAGCTGGAAATCATCGATGGCACCCATGAAATCCCCCAGTACGATATCTGGAGTGCATCTTACCGCCTGGCCCAGTCGATGAACTTCTGGCCGCAAGGCACGATTTTCGTCTCGGTGGTGGACCCCGGTGTGGGTACACCGCGCAAAGCATGTGTGGCGAAAACGACCAATGGCTACTTCATCGTTACACCCGATAATGGCTCATTGACCCATATCAAGGCCTGGCTGGGTATCAGCGAGGTGCGCGAGATTGACCAGAGCGTCAACCGTCTGCGCGGCAAGAACACCGAGCATACCAATGTGTTTCACGGACGGGATGTGTTCTCGTATTGCGCCGCCCGTCTGGCCTCTGGCATCATCACCTATGAAGGCGTGGGGCCGGCATATTCAGTGGATGAGATCATTACTTTGCCTATCCATGAGGCGGTGCTGGACGGGGGCAAAGTGAGCGGTATTTTTGAGATCGTCGATCCCAACTTTGGCAACCTGTGGACCAACATCCCGCAGGCGTTGTTCACTGAAGCCGGTTTTGCCTACGGCGACCATTTAAAAATGACTGTCCGGCATGCCGGGGAGGTTGTCTTCCAGCAAGAAGTGGCGCATTACCAGTCCTTTGGTTTTGTGCCCAAAGGGGATTTTGTCATCTATACGAACGAGTTGATGCGGGTCTCGCTGGCGGTCAGCCAGGGCAGCTTTATCGAGCGAACGCAGTTTGGCTATGGCAGTGACTGGCAAGTGGAATTTGAGAAGTGAGACGGGATTTAGCAAACCGGTCACTGAGCTTGTCGAAGTGACCGGTTTGCTTTTTAAATCGAACAGCGAATTAGTCGAGGCATCGGTTTGATTCTGATCCTGCTGTACAAAATTTCTTGACTGCCGCACCCATATTTTGCTGCCTGTGATACAGCCAGTGGATTTTCTTGGCACGCTGGGTTGATCCTTTTATCCCTGGTGTATTTGCCACCCCATATCTGAATCGTCAACAAGTGTCTAGCCAGTTGACATTTTGTCATTGCGAAACGGGGCAAAAAAGCCATCTTTTCGGTTACCTTCCAGCGCGTTTGCTCCGTTGGTTCTCCCCTTGGAAAGGTTGGCATAAAAATGAACCAGATATCTGATCACCACGAGGTCGTGATCCGCCTGTCTCACAAGGTCACCCTTTTCAAGGTTGGTATCAAAATCAACCCTGAAAAGGGTGGTTTCAATTTTGTTTTTTGAAATGAAAGTTCGGTTAACTGTCAGATGGTTAGACAAGTGTTTCTCCTGAAAATTTGCCGATCTTTGGGGAGGTCAGCCAGGAGCATTAACCCACCAGCGGCTCTGATAACCTTCCAGTTTGCACCAATCTTTTCCATTCAAATTCATCACGTCCCCGCTGAGCAGGTCTCTTAGATTTCCGCTGAAACCCAGGGCGGCCGCGTCCAGAGCAGCCGTTTGCGGCTTGACGCTGAGGTTGGTGAAACACAGGGCCATTGCTCCGGAAGGGGAAATGCGCATCAATCCCAGGCAGGCGTCCCCGCAAGGCAGACCCATCTGCGCACCCCACGGGCTGAAGGCGGGCGAAGCGGCGCGGGCACGCAGCAGTTCGTCCAGTCCGGTCAGGGTGTCCGGGTCTGCATCCAGTACAGGCACGCCATTGAGCGCCAGCAGTACGGCATGCGCCGCCAGTGCGCGGCGCATGGTTTCTTTCGGTGGCAGACTGCCTGCCGCTTGTTCCAGAGCGGTCAGGAAAGTGGGGCGTTTTTCTTCAACAGCGGTCAGAGTCTTTTGCAAGGTATTGTGCTGGCTCTCTTCAAGGAACCCGGCCGCAAGCTGTCCGGCGGCGGCATCCGGCCAGGCCAGCCGGTGCAGATAGCTGATTTCGGTAATTGGCAGGCGAAGTTGATTCACCCAGGTCTGCAAGGACACGCTCTCCTGGCGCATAAAGGCATCCAGCAGCAACAGGGGCAGTTCACTGGTTTCGATCAAATGGGCGGCGTTCAGCCCGTTGCCAAAATAGGCTGGGCGCATTTCCAGGGGACCTTCCACCTCGGCTGCCAGGCACACATGCGGAGCGGCCAACTGCAAGGCGGCCCGCAGAAAGCTGAGAATGAGCAGGTCTTGCGGGCAGTGCAGGGTATCTGTGTCTGCTGCCTCCTGCCACAGCCGGGCGATATGCCTTAGGCGCAGCAAGTGCGCCCCCTGGCGCAGCTTGTCCAGCAGGGTTTCGACTGTGCATAACAGAATATCTGCATTCTGGTCATTCAGGTTGTGGTGGAGTTCAACGTCCAGCATCAGGTCATATTGCCGGCTGAGGACGGTCATGGCGTCCCCGCTTGTTGAGGATGGCAAATGCAGGCCGCTGAAAGCCGCCAGGGTCTGTTCAGGCAGGGCGGGCTGCCCGGGAGGCAGGGAGAGAAAGATGCTGCTCTCATCCAGCTTGCTGCCGGCAGGATGAGAGCCGATAGATTCGGCCAGCAATGGCCGCAGGCAGTCAGCAGCTGCCCGACCGCGCTCAGGCCCGTAGAGCAGTTCCAGCAGCAGGTATGGATCGGAGCACTGGCAGGGACTCATTGGCGTCCTCCGCCCCAGGGACTTGCTTTCAACGGCGGGCCGTCTCCGCTGAGTTGCAGAGGCTTGTCATTGGGCCAGGTCAGGCTGAGGATGTCGCTGTTGTCTGGAATCAGGCTGTAGACCTGATCCAGGGGAATGCTGCTGGCCTTGCAGACCAGGGTGGCGATCGAGACGCCGTGCGAGACGATCAGCACGGCCTGGCCGGGGTGGTTTGCGGCATAGTCATCGGCGGCGGCAGCCATGCGCTGATAGACCTCGACCAGCGATTCGCCGCCCGGGGCACGCCCGTTTAGCGGGTCAAGCAGGCGCGGGTCGCCTTCCTGTGGCAGGTCTTGCTGGATCTCGGCCACGCGCCGCCCCTGCCATGCGCCGTGGTTGACTTCCGTCAGGCGCGGGTCAATGTGCAGCGGAGTGTGCAAGGCCGCCGAGAGGATGTGTGCTGTCTGTTGGGCGCGCTGCAAGGGGCTGGTGTACAGGGCGGTGAAGGTTTCCCCTTGCAGCGTCTGGGCAATGACCAACGCCTGGGCCAGGCCGGTCTGGTTGAGGGTGGTTGTGTCCAACTGGCCTTGATAGCGCAGTTCCCGGTTCCAGTCGGTCTGGCCGTGGCGCACAAGATGCAGACGGGTGGTCATGGCAGGCATGGGGCTTCAGTACCTTTCCAGAAGATCTTTTCCACCTGCGTATTGAGCGGTACATGCTCGAACACTTCTCCCAAATGGATGCCGCGCGCCTGGCAGATGAGGGTTGCCAAAGCCAGCCCGTGGGAGGCGACCAGGACACGTTGCTGCGGGTGACGGCAGGCGATGCGGTTGGCGGCGGCAGCCATACGCGCCGCAACCTGGGGGATGGATTCTGCCTCGCCTGGCGGATGACTGGTCAGCGGGTTCTCACGGCGGGCAAGCAGCAGATCGGGATATTGCTCCTTGATCTCACTGAACAGCATGCCTTCCCAGTCGCCGTGGGCAGATTCCACCAGACCAGGGTCAATCTGGATGGGCAAATTCAACTGTCCGGCCAGAGCCTGGGCGGTTTGCAGGGCGCGCTGCAAGGGACTGGAGTAGATGGCGGCGAAGGTTTCGCTGCGCAAAGTGGCCGCCAGAGTCTGTGCCTGTGCCCGGCCAGTATCGTTCAAGGGGACGTCGGAGCGGCCCTGGAAGCGTTTTTCGAGATTCCAGTCGGTTTGGCCGTGGCGAATAAGCCAGAGTTCAGTCATGGGCAATACTCCCTGATGTGGGGGTGATGTTTTACAGGGAATAAGTATAACACCGGCTCCAATTAGGTTATCCGAATTGTTTTATTTGGCATACCATGTTCATTGAGTATCTGTTGACTAATCAAGTCAGACTTTGTAAGATGGTAATAATTCACGGGTCGTTGTGGCCTTGAACTGCGGTTTTATCACCACCAATTTTTTTGCTACCAGAAGGAGTTAGGGAGATGGCGTACTATATTACCGATGACTGCATCATGTGCGAAGCTTGCATTGAAGAATGCCCGGAAGCTGCGATCACCATGGGCGATGACAAGGCGATCATTGATCCGGCCCTGTGCAAGGATCATGCGGCCTGTGTGGATGTTTGCCCGGTCGATGCTCCCCAGCCGGTCGAAGAGTGATCTGAAACCGTCGCTTAAATCAGGATTAGTGGCTGTTCGGATATGGACAGCCACTAATCCTTTAAAAGACGACTTCTAAGCGCCGCATAGTAATGCGATCCGTTTTAGGTAAATCCCGGAAAATAATTTTGGCATACCTAATTCATGAATTCCTGATTGACAAACACTTAAAAGATATTTATCATAGCTGCGGTTCGCCGATTTGGCGCAGCCATAGAAAATATTTGATCAGGGAGAAGAACTGTGGCTTACATAATTGATCCAGAAGAGTGCATTGCTTGTGGCGCCTGTGAACCGGAATGCCCCGAAGAGGCGATTTCCGAAGGTGATGGTTACTACGTGATCGAAGCTGAGAAATGCATCGATTGCGGCGCCTGCGCGGACGTTTGTCCGGTGGATGCACCCCACCCCGCATAGTCAGTTTTGACCCGGCGGTTCAGATCCCCTTTTCGTGCAACGAAAAGGGGATCTTGTATTTGCGGGTGCAAGCTTTGCGGGTATAATCCCTGCCAGAGACACCCCGGATGGCGCCATGATCACAGATGAAACGGAACGACAATCAGGGAAATGGGCGGTGTGCGTATGAAAAAATTCATTGCGGTGGCAGGCAATATTGGTGTGGGAAAATCCACCCTGGTGGAGATGCTGGGTTTGCAGTTGGGTTGGGAACCTTTTTATGAGCCGGTAACTGAAAACCCCTACCTGTCGGATTTTTATCAGGACATGAAATCCTGGGGTTTCCATTCGCAGATATTCTTCCTCAGTCACCGCCTGCAAATTCATCACCAGCTTGTACAGTATCCTGGATCTGTCATTCAGGATCGCAGTGTCTATGAAGACGCTGAAGTGTTTGCGCGCAACCTGTATTTGCAGGGGCATTTTGCAGACCGTGATTTTCAAACCTATCAGACCCTTTACCATACACTCAGCGAATTTCTGCCGCCACCGGATCTGGTGATTTACCTGCGGGCTTCGGTGCCCACCCTGTTGCAGCGCATCGCCCTGCGCGACCGCGATTATGAGCGCACCATCAGCCCCGATTATTTGCAGCAATTGAATGGTCTGTATGAGGACTGGATCAACCGTTTCACATTGTGCCCGGTGCTGACCGTGCCGGCAGACAGCCTGGACTATGTGGCCCATTCCCGCCACTTCTCACTGATCCTGCGGAAAGTTCAGGAAAAGCTGACCGGCAAGGAAGTCGTCATTTTCAATGATGAAGAAGTGGCCCAGGCCAGTGATTGATGGCGCCTGTAAAGAACCAGGAACAGATGCAAACCCGGGTTTGCATCTGTTCCTGGTTTAACCCAAACTGGTCACTGAGTTTGTCGAAGTGACCAGTTTGATTGAGCCGCGGCTTACCCTCAGACAATTCGAGGATTCTGCATTTACTGTTGAAGATGTGTGTAGAAACAGTTGATCAACGTGGTTCGATGACCAGCTTCACGGCAGTTCGCACCTTGCCGTCAATATCCACATCCACAAATTCAGGTACGCATACCACCGAAATGCCATCTTCTGCCAGATAGCCGGTGGCAAGAACGAGCGCCTTGATTGACTGGTTGACTGCTCCTGCGCCAATAGCCTGCACCTCGGCGTATTTATGCTCGCGAATTACGCCTGCAATGGCCCCTGCGACTGCGGCAGTGCGAGAGTTTGCTTTCACCTTAATGATATCCATCGATTCTCTCCCTCATGAATGCTGGTTGATTCTTTTTACGAAGCGATATGCGTAAAGGGGCTAACATTATTTTTTTTGATAAAAATTTAACTTAAAGAGATTGTACAAGATTTGACAGGCATAAGCAAGAGTATCAGTGTGTGCCCTCCATGCGTTCTTGAGGGATGGTTTGCAGAAAAATTTAACTCACGGTCAATAAAAGAAGCAGTACAATCAGAGACAATATTGAGATTGCCTCGGCGGCTTGCCGAGTTTATCCACTACGAGGGAGTTGATGATGAAGAACCTGAGCATCCCTGGCAAAGAAAAACCCTATTTGATGGCCCACCGCGGCAACCGGGCGGCCTGCCCGGAGAATACCCTGGCATCTTTCCGTCAGGCATTGCAGGATGGGGCTGATCTGCTGGAAACGGACCTGCACTTGAGCGCGGACAATGTGTTTGTCTGCATTCATGATGATACGCTGGATCGTACCACCGACGGCCACGGGCCGGTCAAGGACAGAACCCTGGCCGAGCTTAAGCAGTTCAGCGCGTCCTACGGACGGGCAGGATTTGAATCCGAGCGCATCCCCACCCTGGCAGAGCTGGCAGCCATCCTTCCGCCGGATGTCGGCCTGGCACTGGAATTGAAAATTGACGATTTCCTTCAGCCAGAAGTTGCGCAGAAATTGTCTGCCGAGTTGCAGGAACTGGGCATTCACAACAGGGCAGTAGCCATCTCCTTTTCGCTGGAGCGGTTACAGGCTGTGCAGGCGGTGGACCCTGACATTCCGATCGGCTGGATCAGCATGTCTGCCCTGAGACCCATTCAGGGCGTGCAGCTTCTGGGGCCATTCTGGCCTTTGCTGCTGCTTAACCCGGGTTTTGTGCGCCGGGCGCAAACCCGCGGTCAGGTGGTTTGTCCGCTGGATGCCCATGCCGAAAAACGCATGGCTTGGTATCACCGGCTTGGATGTGATGCGGTCATGTCTGATGACCCGGCTGCATTGGCCAGGGCGCTGGGCAGAAAATGAAGCCGGTAATGAACGGCAAATGACAAAAGGGATGCAGTCATTGGTTGATCTTCGTGCTGCCCAGCCCGATGATGCTCCGGCGCTGGTGGAGGTCAAGCGCCGCACCTGGCCGGATGAAGAGGTGTACCTGGAGCAGGTGCAAAGGGTACTGGCCGACCCGGCGCATGCTGTTTTCGTGGCCCAGGCTGAGGGGATGCTGGCGGGCTTTGTGGACGGCTTTTTGACCGTTTCTGCCGGGGGAGTGCAGCGCTGGGAGGTTGACTTGTTGGCAGTTGCCCCGGAATGGCGCGGCAGGCAATTGGGGCAGCGCCTTGTGCTGGCCTGCCTGGCTGCCGGACAAAAGAAGCGAGCGCAGTTTGCGCGGGCTTTGATCCAGCTGGAAAACACAGCCAGCCAGATCAGCTTTGTGCGTTGTGGTTTCCAGTGTCAGTCTGCTGCCTTGTGTCTGCTGGTTGCGCCTAATGCTGCTTGTGACAGCCCTGCGGGCGCGGGCAGCGGGCACTTGCTGAAAGTGAACACGATCAATTACCGCGGCCTGTGGCTGGAGGAAGATGCCAGCCCGGCCAGCCTGGCAGCCGCCCGCGCTGCCTGTTTTCAGGCTGGTCTTGATCTGGTGGGGGTGCTTGTACCACGTCCGGATTTGGAGGATAATCACCTTAACCAGGGTTTTTCACTGGCAGGTGTATATCAATGGTGGCAGATGGAATATTCTGTGAACAGGGAAGGTAAAAATTAAAGCAAATTTCAACCTTCAACTGAGTTCACAAACGTTTATAATGTCTGTTGATGCCTGCTGTGTGTTTGCTTGGCAGTAATGGCGTTGGTTCTTATTTTCTTCTATTGGTAGCAGAGAGGTGATGCCGATGACAACGATTGATGTTTCCAAGTTCCCTTATCCCCGGCGGCGTTTCATCCGCGGCCTGATCAGACCCATCCTGGCAGCGGCCTTTGGCACGCTCAGCGATTTCAAGATCGAAGGCGCCGAGAATTTGCCTGATCACGGACCGCTGCTGGTGGCAGCCAATCATTTCAGCTTTGTTGACCCGCCGGTGGTCATCCGCGCCCTGCCCTGGCCGTTGGACTTTGTGGGCGGTTTTCAGATGCCCAATGCGCCGGCAGTGGTTACCTTTTTGCCCAGTGTATGGGGGTATTACCCGGTGTTCCGCGGCCGTTCTTCGCGCAACGCCCTGGTGGCAGCACAGGCAGTTATGGCCCAGGAAGGCGTTCTTGGTATTTTCCCTGAGGGCGGCAGTTGGGCGACGGTACTGCGTCCGCCGCGCCCAGGCGTGGCATTCCTGGCAGCCCGCACCCGGGCGCGCATCCTGCCCATTGGCCTGGATGGCTGCGATCAGTTGTTCCCGCGATTGCGAAAAGGCCGGCGCGGGCGGATCACCGTGCGCATTGGCAAGCCGTTTGGCCCGTTTGAGTTTGGCAGCCGCACTCGCGAGGACCGCCGCTCAATCGATGAACTTGGGCATGAATTGATGCGCAAGATTGCCGAATTGCTGCCGCCTGAACGGCGCGGTTTTTACTCGGAGGACCCGATCATCCGTGAGGCGGCCAAAGGCACCGAAATTTATCCCTGGGCGGATGAAGCCGAGGGTTAGTGAACTCCTTATCCTGAACTGGTTTGGCCATTTGTAGCAATTGCATCAAAATTCTTTTCTACGATAAATGAATATTTACCCCACCCCTAACCCCGCCCCAGGGCGGGGAATGAGAAGAAAGCAGCGAGTTTGAGCGCATTGCGCTCAAACTCGCTGCAAAAAAAGTTTTTCGGGGGATGGGTAAAAACATTTCAAGACGGAACAAGATGCAATTGCTGGCCATTTGCTTTCAGGACATGACAGCACCCGAAACATGCTACAATGATTCAGACCTGTGTGGGGGTAAAAACCACCACAGGATTGTGTTTCACAGGTTTTGTCGCATACAGGAAGAAAGATGGCGAAGCTGAGTTATGTGGAAGGCATCGGGGAAGTGTTTGCCGCTAAATTGAAAGCTGCCGGAGTGGGATCTACAGAGCGATTGCTGGCTGTGGGCAGCACGCCCAAAGGCCGTCAGGAATTGGCGGAAAAGAGCGGGATTAGCGATAAGCTCATCCTTGAGTGGATCAACCATGTTGACCTGTTTCGTATCAAGGGAGTGGGGCAGGAATATGCAGATCTGCTGGAAGAAGCCGGGGTGGACACGGTACCTGAACTGGCCCAGCGCAGTCCAGACAATCTGTATCAAAAACTGGTGGAGGTCAACCTGCAAAAGAAACTGGTACGTGTGTTGCCAAGCGCTGCCAAGGTGCGCTCGTGGGTGAGCCAGGCAAAGGCATTACCGCGCCTCATTTATTATTGAATCGGCGGCTGTTTTGCAACCCGCTGATCGATCTCAACACCTTGATATTTTGCATGCCGTTTACCGCGGGCTTAATAGCCCGCGGTAAGGTTTTTATCGGGGATGAGCAGGCTCTTGCGGCTGCGGACTCCTGTACGCCTGGCAGGTAAGAATTGCCTGGCTGAAACAGTCCAATCAGCAGAAAACAAACATGTTTGGAGGTGAACCATGAAAGTGATGTGGGAAGGCGTTGTTCTGGCGGAAAGCGACCAGACTGTGGTCGTGGAGGGCAATCATTATTTCCCGCCCGATTCCATTCGCCGGGAATATTTCAAGCAAAGTGATTTGCATACCACCTGCCCCTGGAAAGGTCTGGCCAGCTATTACAGCATTGAGGTTGAGGGCAAGCGCCTTCAGGACGCAGCCTGGTATTACCCGGAACCGAAGTCGGCAGCCAGTCAGATCAAGGATCATGTAGCGTTTTATCGCAACAAAGTGCAGATCGAAGGCTGAGTTCCGGGTTGGACGGCAAGCCTGGTCTCTGTTAAAATTAAGCAGCGCCGGACACGGCACGTGTCCGGCGCTGTGTTGTGATTGATCAAACCGCATACAGAGTTTGTCGAGGTAGTGGTTTGATTTGTACAGTAATGATGGGAGAAGAAATGACAGAACAAGAGCACATCTTTCACATCGCAAACCAAGCAGCCTGGGAAACAGCCCGACGACAGGGGTGTTATCAGCTGGAAAGCCTGGCCCGCGAGGGGTTCATCCATGCGTCCACCCGAGAGCAGGTACTGCGCACTGCCAACCGTTTCTATCACGGCCAGACCGGTCTGGTGCTGTTGGTGATCGAAACCGGGCGGCTGCAAGCGGAGGTGCGCTACGAGGATCTGAATGAGGAAGGCATGCTTTTCCCGCATATCTATGGTGCAGTGAATCTGGATGCGGTGACTGGTTGGGTCGATTTTCCACCCTCAACAGATGGCACTTTTTCTTTTCCGCAGCAGTTTCAGGCAGTGATATAATCTTTCATCACAATCAAGACCGATAAATGGCCTACCGAAAGGAAATGAGATGAAACAATGGAAACAGGCGCCGGAGATGCAGATCGACCCGACGAAAACCTACACCGTACAGATGGAAACCAACAAAGGCGCCATCGAATTGATGCTTTACCCCGCCAATGCCCCCAAGACAGTGAATAATTTTGTGTTCCTGGTGCGGGAGGGATTTTATGACGGGATTAAATTTCACCGGGTCATTTCAGACTTCATGATCCAGGGCGGCGACCCGACTGGCACCGGCATGGGCGGCCCGGGCTACAAGTTTGAGGATGAAGTCAAGTCAAACCCCCTCAAGCATGAAACTGGCGTGATCTCTATGGCCAATGCCGGCCCCAATACCAATGGCAGCCAATTCTTCATCACCCATTCTCCCCAGCCGCATTTGAACGGCCGCCATACCGTGTTTGGCAAGGTGGTCAAGGGCATGGAGGTGGTCAATACCATTGCCCAGGGCGATGTGATGCTCAAGGTGACTGTCAGCGGAGATTGACCCGCAGGAGCTACATATCAGGGGCCGCAGAAACTGCGGCCTTTTGCTTTGAAAAGAGGACAGTGATGGATTTGCAGGATTACACCGCTGCCAATCGCCAGGCTTGGGAGGAAACTGCCCCTGTGCATCAGGCCAGCCAGTTGGATAGATTGCTGGCTGCCTTTGGCGACCCGGCTTACCTTAATCTGGATGAGACTGCCCGGCACTGGCTGGCAAAGGTGGGCGTGCAGGGCAAGTCGGTTGTCCAGCTTTGCTGCAATAACGGACGGGAATTGATCTCCATCCAGCGGTTGGGGGCCGGACGCTGTCTGGGTGTGGATATTTCTGAAAGCTTCATTGCCCAGGCGCAGGAGTTGAACACCGCCGGCAAGGCGGATTGCACCTTCCTGGCTTGCGACGTATACAATATTCCTCCTGAATTTGACGCGCAATTTGATCTGGTGTATATCTCGGTGGGCGCTTTGGGCTGGATGCCCGACCTGGCCGCCTTTTATGCAGTGTGTGCCCGCCTGCTGCGCCCCGGTGGAATGCTGCTGATGTACGAGATGCACCCCATCCTGGATATGATCGAAGACATGCCTTCGCTTCCCCCGCGGCTGGCCAATTCCTATTTTCGCACCCAGCCGCTGGTGGATGATTCTGGCCTGGATTATTATGAAGGCATGGCTTATCAATCTTCGCCCAGCTACTGGTTCCATCACAAAGTGGCAGATGTCATCCAGACCTGCCTGGATGCGAGGTTTGCTTTGACAGGTTTTGCCGAATACCCGCATGATGTTTCAGAAGTGTTTGCCTACCTGGAAAAGGATGAAGCTCGCCTGCCGCTTAGTTATGTATTGACGGCTCGTGTGCATTCAGGTGACCAGGATGACTGAAACGCCGGCCAACGTGCTGGCATTGATCCCGGCCTATAACGAAGCACAACGCCTGCGGCCTGTGGTGCTGGCTGCTGCGCAGCATTTGCCGGTGCTGGTAGTGGACGATGGCTCGCGGGATGCCACAGCCGAGGTGGGACGCGGTGCCGGGGCCGAAGTGCTGCACCAAATTCCCAACCAGGGCAAGGGGGCTGCCTTGCGCGCCGGATTCCGCTGGGCGCTGGAGCGGGATTTTGCGGCGGTCATCACTCTGGACGCTGACGGCCAGCACGACCCGGAGGAGATTCCTCTCTTCCTGCAAGCTTTTGCAGAGCGTCAGGGCGATTTGATCATCGGCGGCCGCGATTTTCGGAAGATGCCTTTCCTGCGCCGCTGGGCCAACACCCTGGGCACCGGTTTGTTTTCCTGGGCATTGGGCCAGCGTGTGCGCGACAACCAGTCTGGCTACCGTCTGGTCAGCCGGCGCTTGATGGCCTATGCTTTGCAGAGCACCGAACAGGGCTTTGAATTTGAAGTGCAGATGATCGCGGATTGCGTGCGGGCTGGTTTTTGTATGGATTGGGTGGACATTCGTACCATCTATGCCGGCGAAACCAGTCACATCCACCCCTGGAAGCACAGCATGAATTTCCTGCGCCTGGTGGCGCGGACCAGACGCAGCAGATGATCTGTTTGGTAATGCAGGATGATAAAGAATGGCCTGGTGACAGGCCATTATGCTTTAATACCAACTGTCGTCCGGCCAGCCCTGTTCGCCAACCAATGGCACAAAGGCCACCGGCAGGACGGTCTGGCGTTGAAAGTCAGCGCCTTGTCTGTGCCAAACTTCCAGAGTTTGCCGGTAACGCGCCCCCACTGGAATAACCAGCCGCCCGCCTTCATCCAGTTGCTGCTGCAGGGCGGGCGGCACTTCGGGTGCGGCGGCGGTTACGATGATTGCCTGATAGGGGGCGGCTTCCGGCCAGCCCAAAGAGCCGTCACAAACATGGAAGACCACGTTGTGGATGTCCAGATGGAGCAGGGTGGCCTGGGCCTGGCGGGCCAGGGCGATGTTCCTTTCCACGGTGTGCACGGTTTGCGCCAGGTGCGCCAGAATGGCAGCCTGATATCCCGAACCGGTGCCGATCTCCAGCACGGTTTCATGGCCTTGCAAGTCGAGCAAATTGGTCATCAGGGCCACAATGTACGGCTGCGAGATGGTTTGCCCGTCGCCGATGGGCAGCGGGCGGTCTTCATAGGCATGATCGCGGCAATCGGGAGGCACGAAGATGTGCCGGGGCAGGTTTTGCATTACTTCCAGCAGGCGCTGGTTGACGATGCCGCGGCGGATGAGCTGCCAGTGCACCATTTTTTCCCGTTCGGCCTGGTACAGATTCTTTTGCATGTTCTTAATATAGCCGGATTGGGCAAGGTTTTCAATAACCTGTTCCCATTCCGAAAGAGAGACAGCCTGCTGAGGGATCAGCAGGCTGTTTGGAAAATGATCAACCGCATACCGAGCTTGTCGAGGTATCGGTTTGACGGGTCTGGCCCAGGCTTTAAGGTCGGCCAAAGTCGGTGGTGAAATAGGCTTTATAGGTGCTGGTGCTGGTATAGACATAGCCAATGCCGATGTGGGTGTAATTGGGGTTGAGGATGTTGGCCCGGTGGCCGGCGCTGTTCATCCAGGCAGTGACTGCCTGCTGGGGTGAGTTGTAGGGGCCTGAACCGGCATAGATGTTTTCGCCGACATAGGAAGAAGTGTAGCCCTGCGCCAGGGTGCGGTCGCGTACACTGGAACCATTGGAGCCGGTGTGGCTGAAGAAGTTGTTGCAGGCCATATCGGCGCTGTGGCTGTTGGCGGCTGTATCCAGTTGCGGTTGAAGGGTCAAGAGGCCCAGGCCAGCTTTTTGGCGTTCCTGGTTGAGAAGGTTGAATACCTCGATTTCGAAATTGGGATTCAGGGTGGCGTTGCAGCCGGCCGGAATATTGTACATGTCGGCTTCTGCTTTGACCTCAATGGCGTCCACGTCGATATAGTGACTGCCACCGGGATGGCGCAGGCGGATGGTGTGGGTTCCTTCAGACAAGGGCGGGCTCATCCAGCGCTGCTGCCAGGTCAAGGTGCTGCCATACTGGTTGAGCAGGATGGGTGTGCCGCCGTCAATGGTGATCTCGATATTGCCGCGGGTGGAATAACGGGTAAAGATCAGGATGACCTGCTTGCCGGTGAATTTGAGGATCGCCTCAGCTCCGGGCTGGTTGCTGTATTTGATGCTGCCCTGATAAGGACCGCTGGCGCTCCATGCGGTCCAGGCACCAGTGAAAGCGATCTGCCCGCCGGCTTCATCATAGATGCCGGGAGAAACGGCCGTCAGGTCTTTGGCCTGGGCAGAGGGTGAGTTGGATAGATCAGACAGGTTGTTTGAATCGTCCAGGGTGCGCAGGGCGAAGTAGTAGGTTTGGCCTGGGTTGAGGCCGGAGACGGTCATGGACTGGGACGAGCCCGCCACCAGGGGTGTTGGTTCGCCGGAGACGTCGGTGGCCGCATTCCAGGCAGCCTGGGAGTCGATGGCCGAAGCGGCATAGCGCAGGATGTACTCGGCGGCGGTGCCGGTGTCGCCGTCGTCACCGGGGGCGATCCAGTTGAGATTGACCTGGCCGGTGCTGGCGCCGGTGACGGCGTTGAGGGTGACCGCCGCAGGGGGCACGGTCTCCGGTGAGGAGACGATCAGGGCGTCCAGGTCGATGTAGTGACTGCCGCCGGGGTGGCGCAGTTGAATGGTGTGGATGCCTTCATCCATAAGCGGGCTGTCCCAGCGGTTCTGGTAGACGAGGGTCTTGCCGTACTGGTTGAGCAGCACGGGTGTGCCGCCGTCAATGGTGATCTCGACATTGCCGCGGCTGGTGAAGCGGGTGAAGAGCAGCGAAACCTGGCGGCCCTGGAAGGTCAGGGTGGCGGTAGCGCCGGGCTGGTTGGAATAGCGGATGGCCCCGCCAGAGGCGGCGCTGGCGCTCCAGGCCGTCCAGCTGCCGGTGTAGGCAATATTGATGTCATTCTCCTGCCAGGTGCCTGTGCCCACCGGGGTGGGCGCCTTGGCCTGGGCGGAAGGTGAGTTGGATAGATTGGAGAGGTTGCCAGCGGCATCCAGGGTGCGCAGGGCGAAGTAGTAGGTCTGGCCGGGGGTCAGGCCGGAGACGGTCATGGACTGGGACGAGCCTGCCACCAGGGGTGTTGGTTCGCCGGAGACGTCGGTGGCCGCATTCCAGGTAGTCTGGGAGTCGATGGCTGAGGCGGCATAGCGCAGGATGTACTCGGCGGCGGTGCCGGTGTCGCCGTCGTCACCGGGGGCGATCCAGTTGAGGTTGACCTGGCCGGTGTTGGCGCCGGTGACGGCGTTGAGGGTGACCGCCGCAGGGAG